>JACNKC010000101.1 GCA_014382245.1 Pseudomonadota bacterium
GGGCGGTGGAAGGGGGCGCGACCACAAGTTGGGGTGCGGCGGCGACGGCCGAGTGCCGGTACACTACATAGTGGGCCCGCGTGACTTCGGGTCGCCGGATTTTCGCGTCGACCGGCGCGGCCTCATTCCCAGCCCCGAGACCGAGCTGCTGGTGGACCTGGCCGTGGAGTTCTTGAGGGCCCGCGATCCCGGTGCCCGCCTGCTCGACCTGGGAACCGGCTCGGGAGCCATCGCCATATCTGTTGCAAGCGAAGTAACCGATCTCCAGGTTCTTGCAACCGACACGTCGGCCTCGGTGCTCGAACTGGCGCCCGTGAACGCCCAGGCCCATTCGGTGGCAGACAGGATAGAGTTCTGCCGCGGCGACCTCTTTGTCGCCGTGGCCGACGACCTTGAGCCCTTTGACCTGCTGCTGAGCAACCCACCTTACGTCACGAGCGAGGAGTACAGCGGCTTGCAGCCCGAAGTACGACAGTGGGAGCCCATGACGGCGCTGGTCGGTGGTGACGATGGCATGTCGGTGGTCGGTCGCCTGGTAGACGAGGCTCCTGCTTATCTCAAAGGCGACGGGCAACTGATGGTAGAAGTGGGTAGCCAGTGGCGGCAGGTGCTGGAACGCTTCGAGGCCGGCGGCTGGCGCGACGTACAGCTCAAGCGCGACCTCGCGGGCCGGGAGAGGGTGGTAACGGGCTTGAGACCCGACTGAAGAGCGATCGCGTGGACATGATACGCATACAGGGAGGGCGCAGGCTCAAGGGCAGCGTGGAGGTGGCGGGTTCCAAGAACGCCGCGCTGCCGCTGCTGTTTGCCTGCCTGCTCAGCGACGACGACTGTCATCTCACGGGCTTGCCCGACGTGGCCGACATCCGCACGGCTGCGCTCCTGCTCAAGCGCCTGGGCGCGAAGGTTGAGCGCCACGACCCCTCGAGCATGACTATCAACTGCTCGGGAGTCGACCAGTGGGAGGCCCCCTACGACCTGGTGCGGACCATGCGAGCGTCGTTCCTCGTGCTGGGCCCACTGCTGGCCCGCTTCGGGCGTGCGCGCGTGTCGATGCCCGGTGGCTGCGCCATAGGCGCCCGGCCGGTGGATGTGCACCTGTCGGCCTTGCGGCTGATGGGTGCACGCATAGAGACCGTGCGCGGCTACGAGGAGGCTTCGGCCGACGGGCTCAAGGGCGCGCACATCATACTGGAGAAACCCTCGGTGGGCGCTACCGAGAACCTGCTCATGGCTGCCAGCCTTGCGCGTGGTAGCACACGCCTGGAAAACGCCGCGCGCGAACCCGAGGTCGTTGACCTGGCCCGTGCCCTCCAGGAAATGGGGGCGAACATATCGGGCGCTGGTTCGTCGGTAGTAGAGATCGAGGGAGTGGAGCGGCTGGGGGGTATGACCCACCGGGTTATACCCGACCGAATAGAGGCCGGTACCTTCCTGATAGCGGCGGCGATGACAAGGGGCGAAGTAACGGTGAAAGGCGCGCGCGCGGACGACCTGCGCGAGCTTGTAACGGCGCTGGAAAGCGCCGGCGCGGTGCTGCGCGATAACGGCGACGGTATGACCGCGCGCTGCGACAAGCGGCCCTCCGCGGTAAACGTGTCCACCGCGCCGCACCCCGGTTTTGCCACCGACCTTCAGGCCCAGTTCATGGCGCTCATGTGCCTGGCCGACGGCGAGGCCGTAGTGACCGAGAACATCTTTGAGAACCGCTTCATGCACGTCAGTGAGCTGCAGCGCATGGGTGCCGACATCACGCTATCGGGCAACAGCGCGCTGGTCAGGGGCCAGGTGAGCCTGAGTGGCGCGGCGGTGATGGCCACCGATCTCAGGGCCGGCGTGAGCATGGTGCTCGCGGGCCTGGCCGGCGACTACCAGACCGACGTGCTCAGGGTCTACCACTTGGACCGTGGCTACGAGCGTATAGAAGAAAAGCTGAGAAGCCTGGGTGCCGACATCGAGCGTGTCGACATGGAAGGGCCGTACTGACTCGGGCACTGACACGGGCACTGACACGGGCACCGACACGGGTACTGAAACGGAGCGACGATGGTTATTGAACCGCTGATAGACGGAAGCGCTGCTGCCATAAAACGCCTGCGCCTGCTCGAAGGCCGGCACGCGCAGGGTGGGTCGGTGGAGCGCGACGTGGTGGCCATCATCGCCGGCGTGCGCCGCGGGGGCGATCGCGCCGTGGCTCGCTACACCAGGAAGTTCGACGGCGTGACCCTGGCCGCCGACGGTTTCGAGGTCGGGCGCAACGAGATATCCGAGGCGCTGGCGTCGCTGCCGGCGTCGCTCAGGGCTGCCCTGCGTGCGGCTCACCGCCGCGTAGTGGCGTTTCACAAACCGCAGCTGGACCCTGGCTACGAGCTGCGCGAGGGCGACACTCGCAACTCGGTTCGCGTGCTGCCGCTGGCCCGCGTGGGAGTCTATGCGCCCGGTGGACGTGCTGCCTACCCGTCCACCGTGTTGATGAACGTGGTGCCGGCCCGCGTGGCGGGCGTGGACGAGGTGGTCATGGCCACCCCGCCGGGGCCGGGGGGCACGGTGGAGCCGGCCGTACTCGCGGCGGCTGCCATTGCCGGCGTCGACCGCGTCTTTCGCGTGGGCGGGGCCCAGGCCATCGCCGCGCTGGCGCTGGGCACCGACAGCATCGCGCGCGTGGACAAGATCGTGGGCCCGGGCAACATCTACGTGGCTACGGCCAAGCGTCTGCTCTTTGGCCAGGTCGACATCGACATGATCGCCGGTCCCACCGAGGTGCTGATCATAGCCGATGGCAGCGCGCGTGCCGACTACGTGGCGGCTGACATGCTGGCCCAGGCCGAGCACGACCCCTTGGCCGCCTCTGTGTGTATCACCAGCAGCCGGCGCACGGCTGCCGCCGTGTCGAAGCAGCTCGAAAGCCAGCTCGCCGGGTTGGAGCGTCGCACAATCGCCGCGGCGTCGTTGAAGAAGTACGGCAGCATACTGGTGGTCAAGTCACTCGCACGGGCAGTGGAGTTGGCCAACGAGATCGCTCCCGAGCACCTCGAGGTGATGACCGCCGCGCCGCGCAAGTTGCTGGGCGGACTGCGTAACGCGGGGGCAATCTTCCTCGGTGCCATGAGCAGCGAGCCCTTCGGCGACTACGCGGCCGGCCCCAACCACGTGCTGCCCACCGGCGGTTCGGCGCGCTTTGCTTCGCCCCTGGGAGTGTATGATTTCGTCAAGCGCAGCAGTATCATTGACATGGGCGTGGGTGGCGTGCGCGCGATAGGCCCCACGGTGCTGCGCCTGGCCGAGGCCGAGGGGTTGACGGCCCACGCCGCCGCGGTCCGCCTGCGCCTGGACGACGTCGCCGCTAAGCCGGCGGCGAAGAAAAAGCAGCGGCCGGGCAGCGACCGCAAGGGAGGAAGGTAAGTGGCGACCAGCAGTCGAAAGACAAGTATCCGCCGGGCAAAGGTGAAGCGACAGACCGGCGAGACCAGCATAAATGTTGACCTCGTGCTTGACGGCAGCGGCAAGGCCTCTGTCGACACCGGCGTGCCGTTTCTCGACCACATGCTCGACTCGCTGTCACGGCACAGCCTGCTCGACCTCAAGGTCAAGGCCACGGGCGATCTGCACGTCGACGCTCACCACACCGTCGAAGACGTGGGACTGGCGCTGGGCCAGGCCATCGACAAGGCCCTGGGTGACAGGGCCGGCATCGTGCGCTACGGCCACGCCGAAATTCCCCTGGACGAGGCACTGGTGGCCGTCACCGTCGATCTAGGCGGTCGCCCCTTCATGGTCTACGACTTGAAGATACGCCAGCACCGTGTGGGTGACTTCGAGGTAGATCTGGTCAACGACTTCATGCAGGCGCTGATGAACGAGGCTCGCATGAACCTCCACATCAACAAGCGCTACGGTCGCAACGCCCACCACCTGATCGAGGCCACCTTCAAGGCGCTCGCGAGAGCGTTGGGCCAGGCCTGCGCGCGCGATCCCAGGGTAAAGGGCGTGCCTTCCACCAAGGGCCGGTTACGCGGATGACCGGCGGGTGATAGCGGTCGTCGACTACGGCGTTGGCAACCTGCGCAGCGTTGCCAAGGCGCTGGAGAAGCTAGGCGCAAGCGTGCGAGTGACCTCGAGCGCTTCGGACCTGGCCGACGCCCAGGCGGTGGTGCTGCCCGGCGTGGGCGCGTTTGCTCGTTGCATGGGCAACCTCGAGGAGGCCGGGCTGCGCGAGGCCGTGTGCCGGGCGGCGACCTCGGGCAAGCCTTTCCTGGGCATATGCGTGGGCATGCAGATTCTCTTTGACCACAGCGACGAGTTCGGCCGGGTAGAGGGGCTGGGCCTGCTGCCGGGCCACGTGAGCCGCTTCGAGGGTCTGCCCCGGGAGCTCAAGGTGCCGCACATGGGTTGGAACGAGATCAAGCTGCGCGGTTCTTCGCCTTACTTTGAAGGCATAGACGACAACGAGCGATTTTACTTCGTGCACAGCTACCGCGTGCTCAGCGACGACGAGCAGGTCGTGGCTGCTGCTTGTGACTACGGCGGTAGTTTCGTTGCTGCCGCGGCGCGCGACAACCTGCTCGCGACCCAGTTTCACCCCGAAAAAAGCCAGTCGGCCGGGCTGCGGCTGCTGGCCAATTTCGTAGCCCTCGCCGGTGAGGAGGCCTGACGTGCTGGTACTGCCGGCCATAGACATACGCGCTGGGCGTTGCGTGCGCCTGCTCCGGGGCGACTACGAGCAAGAGACCGTTTTTTCCGACGACCCTGCGGCCATGGCCCAACGTTGGATAGACGAGGGTGCGCGGGCGCTTCACCTGGTTGACCTCGATGGCGCCCGCGGTGCCGGGGATGACAACCAGCGGGCGGTAGAAGCCATACTGGCGGTGGCTGCAGGCGCGGGCGACGATTTTATCATCGAACTTGGCGGCGGCATACGCGACCTGGTTACGGTGGAGCGCTGGCTGGCGGCCGGCGTCGGGCGAGTGATACTGGGCACGGTGGCTGTCCGTGACCCCGACATCGTTGAGCAGGCTGCGCGCCGATGGCCGGGCCGGGTGTGGGTAGGGATCGACGCTCGCTCGGGTCGCGTGGCGGTCGACGGTTGGCTCAACGACGGTGGCCGCGACGCGATCGAGCTGGCCACGGCCATGCAGGACGCCGGTGTGGCCGGCATCGTTTACACCGACATCGACCGTGACGGAACCGGCGACGGCGTCAACGCGGAGGCCACCGCGCGACTGGCGCGGTCGGTATCCGTGCCGGTGCTGGCATCGGGTGGTGTACACGGTGTGGTTGACGTTGAGCGCCTACGGGAGGTCGCCGACAGCGGCATAGAGGGCGTGGTGGTCGGGCGCGCGTTGTACGACGGCGCGGTTACGCTGGCCAGGCTGACGGAGGCCGCCGGCTGATACCGGCCGCGAGTACCGATACCCGATGCTGGCCAAGCGCATAATACCCTGCCTCGACGTCAAGGACGGCCGTGTCGTGAAGGGAGTCAATTTTGTTGACCTGCGCGACGCCGGCGACCCGGTGGAGTGCGCCATACGATACGACGCCGAGGGTGCCGATGAGCTCACGTTTCTCGACATAACCGCCAGCCACGAAAAACGCGACATCATGCTCGACGTGGTGTCGCGCACCGCGGAGCAGGCTTTCATGCCGTTGACCGTGGGAGGCGGCGTGCGCGTGGTCGAAGACCTGGGCGCGCTGTTGCGGGCCGGAGCCGACAAGGTGTCGATCAACACGGCCGCTGTCATCAACCCCGATTTCGTGGGCGAGGCTGCCCGCGTGTACGGTAGCCAGTGCGTTGTGGTGGCCGTCGACGCGCGCAGGCGAGACGGTCAGCTGCGGTTGGCCGAAGACGGTGGCGGCGTGGACGGGGCACCGGATTGGGCCGGGACCTGGCCCGAGTTGCTGGTGGACAAGGCAGGTAACGACGGCTGGGAAATCTACACCCACGGCGGTCGCCGCCCCACCGGCATCGACGCCGTTGCCTGGTGCCGCCGCATGGAAGAACTGGGGGCGGGCGAGCTACTGCTCACCAGTATGGACCGCGACGGTACACGCGACGGATACGATCTTGAGCTTACCCGCGCGGTGGCCGACGCGGTGGGCGTGCCGGTCATAGCCTCCGGCGGAGTGGGTGGACCCGGGCACCTGCTCGAGGGCGTGACCACGGGCGGCGCCGACGCGGTGCTGGCCGCGTCGATCTTTCACTACGGTGAGTACTCGATAGCCGAGTGCAAGCGCTATCTCGCAGAGCGTGGCGTTGTCGTAAGGGTCTGACCTTCCCCGTTCAGAAGGTAATCACCGCGTCGGCGGTGATCCTCTGGTCGATTATGTCCTCGCGCGCACTGATCGGTGTCTCCCAGGCCACGCCTACCATCAGGCGCTCGGTGATACGGTGGCGCAGGCCCAGGGCCAGGGTTGCCACTGTGCCCGAATCGGTGCTGCCGAAGTTCACCAGGTCGAAGCCTTCAAAGGATCCCACCGCCGATGAATCGGTGCGCGTGGCCTTGTCTGCAGTGCTGATGACGTTGACTTCCACCAGCGCGTGGGTTCCTTCGGCTAGCTCGCAGTTGCTGGTCACCGAGGCGTGCAGCAGGCTGCTGTCGTGGTCGCCGTCAATGGCCAGGTCGAGCCCGAGGCTGGCCTGGACGGCAGAGCGTTCGCCAACGGCGGTCTCGCCGGTGACAAACAGGTCGAGCATGCCGTCGCCCTTGCCCTGCATGCTTATGCCCGCCGTTTCCAGGTTGCCTACGGGGAGTTCGTAGCGTCCGCCCACGGACAGGTAGCGGCCACCGTCTTCGTCGGCCAGCAGTGAGTACTTCAGGCCCGCGCTCACGTTGGCAAATCCGTCCTCGTCGGGCAGCACCGCGTCAAAATGAATGTCGGCCCAGCCGTCCTTGGTGGCTATGACGGCCAGCCTGTCGTTGATGGCTATGCGGAACTGCAGCGCGACCAGCGAGATGTAGCCACCGCCTGTAACGAAGCCGCCGGGAATCCAGTTGTACATGTATATGGGCCGCAGTTCGGTGGTGATGCGAGGTGACTCGTTGAGCACCGGGTTACTCACGGCCGGGACGTAGTCGCGGGCCGCGGCAGCCGGGGCTACGAGCACGGATACGAGCAGGGTGGCAGACGCCAGGGTGGTGGCCCTCCTGGGAAGGGCGAACGAAAAATAAGGCATGGGTTTTCTCCTCCAGCGCTCTTTACCGCCAGCTATTGGCGCGCGCGTAGGGTTGGCGAAGCAAGTAATGTTCCAGCGGGCAACAGTGCTGCTTTCACCGGGCGGCGGGCCATGTGGCCCGCCGCTCTTCCCGCAGCTGGCGAAAGGCTGACCGAGGCTTCCCGTATCTGTGAATGTAGAAATCGGGTCTGCACCCGCAAAATCGCCCCGAGCCGTGGCTTGCATTCTCCACGAAGCGGCGGCTAGCTTACCGCGTGGCCGGTGGGAATTCGCGGCCGGGGGATTCAGAGATGACACCGACGACCGGCTTGCACCACGTTGCTTTTGTTACACGGGATCCCGAGGCAACCCGCGAGTTTTACGTCGAGAAGCTCGGCATGCCGCTGGTACACGTGGAGAATCACCTCAGCGGCGAGGGCTGGTTTCGCCACTTTTTTTTCGACATGGGCGGGGGTGCGTCGCTGGCGTTTTTTGAGCTCAACGGTGTGGGCGAGAAAGATGACTACGCTACCGACCTGTCCAGGACCGTGGGCCTGCCGCCCTGGGCCAACCATGTTGCCTTTTGCGTTGAAAACGAGCAACGCCTGCTCGCGCTCAAGAAGCGCTTTGAGGAAAACGACGTTGAGCCCCTGGTAGAATTTGACCACGGCTGGTGCCGCTCTCTGTACACGGTCGACCCCAGCGGCATAGCGGTGGAGTTCTGCGCCACTACTCGCCCCGACGACTTCGAGATGAGCGAAGAAGAAACGCTGCGCCTGCTGCGCCAGCCGCCCGAGGAATTCTCCGAGGCTTCGCGTAAGGAACAGCGCGAGCAACGCGGCAGGTAGCAGGCCGGTCGGCCCGGCGGCTGCGGGTTACTCCTGTTCGGCCAGCCAGCGCTCGGCGTCTATGGCGGCCTCGCAACCGCTTCCCGCCGCGGTGATGGCCTGCCGGTATACGCTGTCGCGCACGTCGCCGCAGGCAAACACGCCTTCAATGCTGGTGTAGGTCGAGTCGGGCCGGGTGGTGACGTACCCCTTCTCGTCGGTGTCCAACTGGCCGTCAAACAACGCCGTGTTGGGCAAATGCCCTATGGCCATGAAGACCCCGTCGCAGTCCACGCGTTCGGTCGAGTCGGCGCTGGCGCCGTCACTGGTGTCGCGCAGGGTCACTGCCGTGACGCCGCCCTCGGCCACGTCGCCGTGGATTTCGTCTATGGTGCGATTGAGCAGAAAGTCGATCTTCGGATTGACCTGGGCCCGTTCGAGCATGATCTGCGATGCACGGAACCCTTCGCGGCGGTGCACCACGGTCACCGAGCTGGCAAACTGGGACAGGAAGGGGGCTGCTTCCATGGCCGAAGCCCCACCGCCGATGCGCAGCACCTTCCGCGCCCGGACGAAAA
>JACNKC010000105.1 GCA_014382245.1 Pseudomonadota bacterium
ACCGGTCCGCTCGCGCCCTCGCGTCCCGGGCGACCCCCCGACCCCAGGCGCTGGGTCTGGCGCGTGAGCTGGCCCCCGCCTCCCCTGCGCCCGACCTTGGGGGCGGACCACCCGCAGTTGATATCAACTATATCGGCACCCGCCTGTTCGACCACGCGCGCGGCATCGGCCATGCGCGTTGGTTCCGCACCAAAGATCTGTATGGACACTGGCCGCTCTCGGTCCTCGATCCTGAGCATGGAGAGCGTGCGCTGGTTGTCGCGGGTGATACCCTCGGCGGCCACAAACTCGCTCACCACCAGGCCCAGCGCGGCGCCGCTGCAATGACGTACGAGACTGCGAAAGGCACAGTCGGTCACGCCCGACATGGGCGAGAGAACGAGGTTGGTTTCAACCCGTAAGGTTCCTATATCCAGAGGCCTGATCACGCGGGGAAATCCCTTGCCACGACCGACGCGACGCCCTGCATACAGGGGGGAGCGTGAGATTACTCGCTGGGGTGTCAGCCTGCAAGCCGCCACCCGCCGGGACACCGCTCCTTGTCAGCCCCTCGGCTCAAAGCGCACTATTTCCGCATGACTGCCGGAGAGCAACGACAGGCCCCTTTCGTCGTAGACGAAGGCTTCCTCTACGCTCACGTCCAGCGCCTTGCAGATCCGCATGGCGGTTCTCACCGTGGGCACGATGCGCGAGTTCTTGACCCTGTTGATGTAGCTCTGGGCCAGGCCGGTCCGTCGCGACAACTCCATCTCGGTCCAACCCTTGTCGTAAAGGATCTTGGAGATCCGCGTTTTCATTTCTGCTTTAGTTTCCGAATCCATCTTGAAAACTCCTCTTGCCGCTTCCCCTGCGGAACAAATGGAAGGCTAACGCCGATGACGGCCGGCAGTCAATGACAGAGAGGAATCAGCAGACCTCGAGCGACCACTTACTAGTTCGCAGCGATATATTACAGCGCCCGAAGGCGGCCAGCCGGGGGCTCAGGGCGCCGAAGAAGCGTCGGTGGAGGCCTTTACGGCAGCCTGTACATGGGCACCGCGTTCGAGCGCTTCGATCGAAAAAGTATCGGCCTCAAGGCCGAGGTCATAGCTGACCTCGGCCAGGGTGAGGGTGGAGTAGCCCGCCGAAGCAACGGTCTTCATGGTGATCGACCGGGGCGTGGCAAAACCCTCGACAGTGCTCACGCGGTCGATGGTCATTACCCTGGCGAGCTTCCCGTCCCTGTCGTAGTACTCCACGCGGCGCGGCAAGGCGTTGTGCTTGTCTATGATGCTGAGCACTCGCCCCCAGGGGTAGCCGCCCGGCAGGTCGGTAGTGGCTACCGCCACGCAGGCAGACTTGTCCGCCAACGAACCGTCGGCGACACAGGGCCGCTCTCCCAGCACACGGTGGGTGCCGTCCTCTACCCTCACGCGGGCAAGGTCGGAGTAGAAAAAATCAGAACCTACAAAAGCGTCGCCGGCCGTGTGCATGGCCACGCGCCGCGCCCTCCCGTAAGCCGGAAGGTACAACCACTGGTCAGCAGCTTTGCCTTGCCTGTCACGGCTGAGCAGGGCCAGCCCGTTGAGCGACGCGGGCTCGCGAAAAACGTAGAGCCTGTCGGCCAGCGCCCCCTCGCCGTTGCGACGGTAGGCCGTGCCCCGACGCGACAGGCGGCTACCGTCGGAAAGCACGACCAGCATCTCGAACGAGGCCTTCATGTCGGCTGCCGGAAAGCGAGCCAGCTGCGAGCGTTGCAGCCACTGCCGTCCATTGAGCGTGGCATCGCCTGCGGCCACGGCCGCGCCTGCCGACAGCAGCAGTGCCAATATGACCACCGTGCTCGGGCACGGCCCTACAGCCACGCCCCCTTTCCCTCCGCCAGGCATTCCGGGCATAGCCTAAACCTCTCGCCACGGGTCGGTCAAGCGCCGTAGAACGCGTGGTGGTGGGCCAGTGGCCCACCACCCGTCTGCCGGCACAAAAAACCCCGCCCCGGTATTATCCGGGACGGGGCTATTAGTGTCGGGCACAACTGCCCGGGAAAGGCTCCCGTTACTGGCAGCTGGTCGGGTCACCCGGGGTGTACTCCACCGCCGAATTGTTGGCACAGAACAAGGTCGTGTTCATTTCCTGCCTTACACGACCAGGGCCGGGTAGACCCACGGCCGAGTTCACACCAGCACTCGAAACCGGCGCAATGCAGAACAACGACGCACCCACCGGGTTGCCCGGGTTGGCCAGGCCATCGGCCTGTATAGTGGGCAGGAAACACTCACGCGTCTTGGTGAGCGTACAGTTGCCCGCGCTCAACGACCCGAACAGGCAATCAGCGTCAACAGCGCAGCTTATGTAGCCCTCGCCGCTTGCCCGTACGATGCCGTCGCAGGTACTCTCGCTGACACCCGGGCACTCGGCCTCGTTGTTGGTGGTCGCGGTACAGGTCGTGCCGAACGATATGCACGGGTCGGGTCCGTTCATAACACCTGCTCCGATTACCGAGCAGGTTCCGGCTCCCACGGCGGCACACTCGGCGTCGCTGTTACAAGGCACACTTGTGTCACCGCTACACTGCAAGCAGTGGCAGTCGCTGGCACCAAACGGGAACGGGCATGTCTGGGTCGCGGTCAACGTCCGCGTTCCCGTGGTCAGGGTCAGGTCTATGGGCAGACCCTGGCCCGATACGTTCTTACCCGCTCCCGGCATGCAGTCGAGGCTGTACTCGCCACCAACAGACGCCGGCGAGTAGCTATCACAGGACTCCGAGGGGAAGCTTGGACAATCGCTGTTCACCTCGCAGGGTCCGGCGGTAACGCTGCACTTGCGCCTTACGTTCGGAAACGTATGGTTTATGGCCGCCGAGTCACAGGACTCACCCATGTTGGCGCCAAAGCTGCAGATGCCGTCTCGCACACCATCGTCATAGGTTACGTCGCCATCGCAGGTGGGACACGGATTGAAAATATCAAGACCCAGGAACACCTGCGTGCGCAGGCTGGCCGAGGTCTCAAAAGTTCCATTGTCCACGTTACCCGTACCCGTCAGGTCCTGCGCGAAGCGGCTGAGCACGCAGACCGCGATGCCGCCAGATGCCAGCGGGAAGGGTGCCCCGAGAAAGCACTGGCAGGTGTTGCCAGCGCAGTCGTCGTTGTCGGCCACGAAGGGCTCGTCGCAGATAATACGGGGGTCATTCTCGCAACGGCAGTTGCCAGGCGATGAATCGATTCCCTCCAGCGTACAATTGCCACAACCACCAACGCCCGGGGGGCCCTCGCAGAGCAAGCGCCCGCGTGCGGTGAGGTTGTCGTTGACGTCGGCGTCATGACCAATGCCCGTGGTACCCGAGTCAAGCTCGGTGGCCGTCTGGCAGCGCCCGAGGGCAAGGTTGCAGGTGCCGGCCGGGCAGTCGCCATCACTGGCGCAGGCACGACCCGTTCCGCTCCACACGATGGCCTCGCCCGTGGCAGGACATTCCGGATGCTGACATCCGCCGCCGATCTCAAGCTGGCAGCTCGCGTCGCAACAGTCGCCGACCACCAGGTTACCATCGTCGCACTGCTCTACACCAGTCTGCAGGAAGCCATCGCCACAGGAGGCGTTGGTGCAATCGTTGAGACAGGCGTCGGTGTTGTCAGAGTTTCCGTCATCGCATTCTTCACCAGGTCCCGTGGCACCGTCGCCACACACGACCGAGCTTCCCAGCCCGGTGAGCCCATCGAAAAGGTCGCCGCCGCGGGTGTCCGAGTCGTCGAACACGCAGGTCTTCAAGCTGGCAAGGTTGGTGGCACAAGAGCCCACCGTGTTGAGATCTGCCGCCGTACAACTCTTGTCAAAACCGGATTCGCCCTTGCTGCGGGCGCCGGCGATCTTACCCTTGGGGTCAGCGGCTATGCAGCTGAGGTTATCTTCAGCGCCGCCCTTTTCCGCAGCTGACTGGCACTTGGTCCTTTCCTTGAGAATGGTCGCGAGGTGCTTACCCTGGGTCTTGCCTATGGTGCCGTGGCACTTAGCCTCGTTCTTGCCCAAGGGGACACCGGGAGCGCCCTGGCCCGAGGCGCTCATGGCCTGCACCGAGGTCTCGATCAGGCAGATCTCGCACTCGGCCACGTCAGCGAATGTAGCGATCGCGGGAACCGTGACGTCGCAGGGTGCCGGGCAGAAGTGGAAGCCGAGGCCGCCGGGTGTTCCCACCACGGCCTGCGGGCACTTATCCTTGGCGCCACCGATCGCGTCGCGCAGCTTGGACTCGGTCTTGGCAATCTTACCCTTGGTATCGGCTTGCGAGATGTCGTTGCAGTCGACCGCAGGGGCGATCTTTCCCTTGACGCGGTTCTTGTGGCAACCGCCGAGGGTCTTGGCCACGGTCGCGGCGAGCTTGCTACCGTTCTTGGCCAGGGTCGCGCGGCACTTCTGCTCGAACTTATCGTAGGCCTGCGCGTCACCAACCAGGGCGAGCGCCAGGATTCCAGCCATTGCTACACTTAAGAAACCACCGTGCTTGATCGTCATCTGATTTATTCTCCTCCGTTGCGGTAGGGACCCCTACCTGCCGCCTCAACCAGTCTAAGGCAGGCAGACAGCTCATGCCGCCGCAATCTCAACGTTTGTACATGGTTCGAGGCCCCATTGGCAAGGGTAAAACCCCCCCGATCGGGGTAAAAAATGCACAAGCTGTGTCTAGTCCTCTTCCAATCGCAGTTTGTAGCCGCCAAAGCACCCGGTTATCTGGTGCAACGCGGCCGCGCGGTGCTGGCCGGCAGTTGAGCTTACATGAGCGAAATCGACAAGAATGCGACGCGTGAACCAGCCCGCCGCCTGGACCTCAGGGGGGTAGCCTGCCCGCTCAACTGGGCCCGAGCCAAGGCGGCTCTCGCGCTCATGGCTAGCGGTGAGCTGCTGGAACTGCTGGTAGACGACCCCAGGGCGCCACTGGACATCCCCCGGGCGGCCGAAGCAGAGGGTCACGCGGTGCTGTCAATAGAGCCCTGCGGCCAACTCGCCGATGCGAAGGCCACTCTCATAGTACTGGAAAAGTAGCACCGCCCGCGCGGGCTGAAACGCGCGCAAAAAAAACGGGGACCCCGGTGGTGTCCGGGGTCCCCGTGAAGCCCGGACGGCGGGCCTTGCGACCTACCGCCCCTGTATACTTCGTTCTAGTTGGTCAGCACCAACTGCGCCTGGATGACGTCAACACTGTCTTCGAAGCCAGCTCCGTCAGCGTAGCTATCGAGATCCGAGGAATCGTGCCTGTACTCAAGACGGAAACCAACGCCGTCGGCCAGCTCCCAGCCAGCAGTTACGGTAAGGCCCCAGAGCTCATCGTCACAACCAACGCCACACTCCGCGTCTACGAACTCAAGACGCGCATTGAGGCTGGTGTTGCCCAGGTTGGTGCCAGCGTAAAGAGCTACGCCGGTCGTTTCCACGTCGGCGCCGACGTCGGGGTCCATTTCCGTCAGGTTGGCTTCCAACGCGACATCCATGCCCGCCAGCTCGCTGGACAGGATCAGGTTCAGGATGGTCACGTCAACAACGTCGTTTTCCTCGGAAAAGAGTCCCGAGAGATTGAAATCAACGTTACCAGCAGCACCGCCGACCGAGCCGATCAGGCCCTTCTCGTCGTCGGCGTCGTTGCCCGGGTTAACGCCATTTACCACGCCCAGCATGATGTCCAATCCGGACGTGCTGCTGCTCACGGTCACACCATCGTGGTTGATGGGCTGGGAGAACCAAGCCATTGAACGGCTGATGTTAGCGTTGCCCCAGGGCTCAAGCACTTCGTAACCTATGGGCGTATTGATACGACCAGCCGTTACTGATGCGCTGCCAGCGTCGTAGCTTACGTTCGCCGTCATCACTTCCACGCCATCGTCCGACGAGCTGGAAAGATCGCCCGTGTTGAACTTGGCGCTGTAGCTCACGTCGCCATTGCCGCCCGACACGCCGACCTGCACGAGGTCGATGTTGAACGACTCGTTGCCGCTGTTGGCCAGGTTGGCGTACAAGGCAGCGTTGCCGCCGGTGTCCGGATCGTTGACGTCAAACACGTACGAGGACGAAGCCCCTATGCTCAAGTCAGGTCCGTCCGCCAGCGCGACGCTACCCGTTGCAGCCAGGAATACCCCGACCGTTGCTATTGTTATAAATTTTCTCATCACTGTATCCTCCTTCAAAGGGATTAACTCCCTACACCCCGTTTTTTTTTAGTTTCCGACTACCAGTACCTTCTCGTGACTCCCCCCGGCCAGTGCCCCCTGGGGAGAACCACCGAAGAAGGCCCGACTGATCACCACGACCCGCCGCGCCCCTGGCCTTACCCGGCCGGCTCGCCCCTCTGCCGAAAACCCGATAGTCGGAAATCCAAAGCAGAACGACACGCCATCCGGAAACGCCGTTCCATCCAAGGTGCCTACCCGGACAGCAGAATTCAACAGTTGCGCGAGATTTTTTGCATACTTTGCATGACGCAGCGCACGCGTTGTTCGCGTGGAAGAAACAAAGCGTTAGGAATCCGTCACTTGCGAGTCGGTAAAGGGGAAAAGCCTGCCGGGGTCATTTCAGGAACGTTGCCCACGGCCAGCCAGTATCTCGGCCATCCCGAGGCAAAGGCTGCCAAAAACGAGCCCCATGGGCAGTGCCATCACTGTTCCCGCGCCCAAAAGCATGTGCCTGGGCTCGGCCATGCGCAGCTCGGTGGTGTAAAGCACGTTGCCCGGGTACTTCTCCAGCGCCCGCAGGGCCTTATAGTAAGGCTCATCGCCGCGCAGGCCGCTCCAGCACAAAACGCTGGCCACCAGGCCCAGCGCCACCAGCAAACCACCGAACATCCTCAAATACATAGCCACGGTTCACCTCCCGACCTTACAGGTCTTTCCAGTACACGCGAGGCAGATCACCCTTACGCCCCTTCCACTTCGAGGCCGGCACGCGCCCGCGCTCGGCCTCGACGAAACCCTGCCGCTCGAAGAACTCGCCGGCGGCCGGTTGCGAGCTGCAGGCGAAAACAGCGCGCAGCCCCTGGTCGCGCGCCCTGCCGAGCAGGTGGGCGAGCAAGCGAGCACCCACACCGCCACCCTTGAAACGGCTTATCGTGTACAGACCCGAAACCTCACCCAGCCGGCTGCGACGGTAGGGCGCGGTCTTCAGTGCAGCCACGCCGGCCAGGCGGTCGTGCTCGAACCAGGCCCCGTAAGCGCTCTGCAACAGCTCGTAGCGCTGCTGCTCACTGCGGGCAAGCAGGTAACCCTCGCGCTCGCCCTTGGCGAGCAGGCGCAAGCCGTCGGTGTAGTCGTCCACGCCCAGGCGCCCGAGCCTGCAGTAGGCATGAGCGCTGAGCAGGGTACCGCTGCCCCGGTAGCTGAACAGCTCGGCAGCGCAGCCCTCGGCCGAAGTCAGGTTGATGGCTTCCACACCGTCGCCCAGTGCAGCCAGCATCAAGCCGAGTTCGTCGTGACTCCAGCCACCTGTATCCCGGTCGCCGGCCAGCAGGCGCTTGAGACCTGCCGCGCTGACGAAGGAGCCGCCAGCGCCCTGCCCGGTCGCAGCCAGCCCGGCCCTGCCGTCGACAAGCACCACCTTGCCTATACCCAGCCGCGAGGCCAGTTGCAGCGAGAAGGCCAACGATTTCACGGCAGCGGTCCGGGGCCGCTTCACCCTGACGAGCCGGCTCTCTACCAGCCGCGCAGCCAGCCGCGCCAGCACCGGGCTACCCTCGGCGAGATCGCGCCTGCCCGGGCTGACCGCCGCCCGCGCCGCATCCGACACAACGACCACCATGCTGCGATTGGCGACCAGCTGTTCAACCACGGCCTGCACGGCTTTCTGCGGCCCCGGGTCGGCCAGGTGAAAAAGGATGGCCCTGCCGCGGAAAGCCTGCAGGTAGAACTGCTTCTCGCCGGGCGGAGGAAGCTCGCTGATCGCTGTCTTTTCTTCGGCCTTGCTCATATCGGCTCTCGCTGCGCCAGCAGCCCGGCGGACGAGGGATTCTTGCATACGCTCGCCCTCGCTTCTACAACCCCACGGGTGAAGCGCACCGCGAACATTTACTTGACGTCGGCGACGGCTGTCTTGTTCGTCCTCGTGACAGCCGCAGCCGGGCCCCTGGTCGAGGCTGCCCTGGGGGCCGATGGCGGGCAGCTATCGGGCCAGCTGTTGTCTGGCCGGATGGGTGCGGTGGCGGCCGAGCACCGTCTTGCCTCCGAAGCGGGGCTCGAAATACTCGCCCTTGGCGGCAACGCCATCGATGCCGCCGTTGCCGCGACGCTCGCCACCGGCGTGGTCAACCCTTCGTCCGCCGGCCTGGGGGGCGGGGGCTTCATGCTCCTTTGGCTGGCCGACGGGCGGGGCGCCCGCGCTCTCGATTTTCGCGAGACCGCGCCGTCGGCGGCCCGGCGCGACACTTTTATGTCCGAGGGCCTGGCCGACGACGCCAGCCGCCGTGGTGGACTGGCGGTTGCGGTACCCGGAGAAGCGGCCGGCATGGCCTGGGCCCTGCAACACTACGGCAG
>JACNKC010000080.1 GCA_014382245.1 Pseudomonadota bacterium
AGCTGCCGGAGGTGGAGGTGGTTCGCTCCAGCCTCGAGCCGCTGCTGGTCGGGCGCAGTATCCCCGGCGTGCAGCGGCGCTGCGCTTCGTTGCGGCGGCCGGTCGACCCGGCCCTGCCCCGCTTGCTGACCGGGCGCAGCATCACCGCCACCCGCCGGCGCAGCAAGTACCTGGTGCTCGACCTCGACCAGGGCCCTTCCTGCATACTGCACTTCGGCATGAGCGGCACCCTGATCCACAACCCCGGCGGCCTCGAGAGCCCGGCCAGGCACGACCACCTGCTGTTCGAACTCGACGACGGCGCGGTGCTCAGTTTCAACGATCCGCGGCGCTTCGGCCTGGTGGTGATGGACGACTACGACAGCTGCTCGCTGTTTGCCGAGCTCGGCCCCGAACCCCTGCAGGCCGATCGCTTCACGGCCGCATACCTGGCTGGCTTCAAGACGCGCAGCCGCAGGACAATCAAGGACGTACTCATGGATCAGCGCGTGGTGGCAGGCCTGGGCAACATTTACGTCAACGAAATACTCTTCGACTGCGGTGTGAGGCCGCGGCGGCGCATGCCGAGAGTGAGCCGGGCCGAGTGCGCGCTGCTGGTCGAGAGCAGTCGCCGGATACTCACCGAGGCCATCGAGCACCGTGGTTCAACGGTGTCGGATTTTCTTGACGGCATAGGCCGGCGCGGAGGGTACCAGTGGCGGCACCAGGTCTACGACAAGATGGGGGAGCCCTGCGGCCACTGCGGCTCGGTGATCAAGCTCGTCAGCGTGGGTGGGCGTTCGAGTTTCTACTGCCCGTCGTGCCAGGACTGACGCGCGCGCCAGCCGCGGGCTCAGCCGGGAAAACGAACATCGAGACGGTCTCGCAGGGCGTCACCCAGCGAGTTAAGTCCGAGTACCGTGAAGAGGATGGCCAGCCCCGGAAAAATCGTCAGGTGTGGTGCCACCAGCAGGAACGATCGCCCGTCGTTGAGCATTGAGCCCCAGGATGGTGATGGCGCCTGCACGCCGAGGCCAAGAAAACTGAGCGACGATTCGGCCACGATAGCGCCCGCTACGCCGAAGCTCGCCTGGACCAGCAGCGGTGCCGCCAGCAGTGGCAGCAGGTGCCGGGCCACCACCCTGGCCGGACCCAGGCCCATGGCCTCGGCGGCGAGCACGTGTTCGCGACGGCGCAGGCTCAGTACCTCGCCGCGGGCCAGGCGGGCGTAACTCGTCCAGGCGGTGAGCCCCAGCGCCAGCACTACGTTGCCTGCCCCCGGTCCCAGCACGGCAGCCAGGGCGATGGCCAACAGTAGTCCCGGAAACGCCAGCAGCACGTCGACCAGGCGCATTATCAGAAAATCGACCGGGCCTCCCAGGTAACCGGCCGCACAGCCAAGCAGCACGCCCAGCATCAGCGACAAAGCGACGGTGCCAAGTCCTATGCCCAGTGAGACCCTCGCGCCGTAGAGCACGCGGCTGAGTTGGTCGCGTCCCAGGCGGTCACGTCCCAGCGGGTGGTCGAGGGCGGGAGCGGCCAGGCCGTTCTCCAACGATTGGGCCGCGGGCGGTGAGGGGGCCAGCTGTGGCGCAAACAGTGCCCCGGCAGTGAGCAGCGACAGCACCAGCAGTCCCGGCAGCAGCGGCGTGCGTTTTCGTGCGCGGGGGGTGTCAGTCATCGTCATCACCGAAGTTCACGCGCGGGTTGGCCCAGGCGTAGGCCAGGTCGGTGAGCAGGTTCACCAGCACGTAGGTGACAGCGATCACCAGCACGCAGCCCTGCACCACCGGGTAGTCGCGGCTGTAGATCGCCTGCACCATGAGCCTGCCCAGCCCCGGCCAGGCGAATATCGTTTCGGTGATCACGGCGCCGGCCAGCAGACCACCCAGTTGCAGGCCCAGCACCGAGAGCAGTGGCGTGAGCGCGTTGGCCAGTACGTGGCGAAGCATGACCATGCGTTCACCGAGGCCCTTGGCCCTGGCGGTGCGCACGTAATCTTCGCCCATGACTTCGAGCAGGCTGCTGCGGGTCATCCTTACCAGCAGGCCGGCCATGGCCGTACCCAGGGTGAGGGCGGGCAGTACGAGGTGGGCCGCACCGCCCCTGCCCGACACCGGTAGCCAGCCGAGGTGGATCGAAAACAGCAGCACGAGCATGGGGCCCAGCCAGAAGTTGGGCACGGCAACTCCCAGCATACTGCCGGCCAGCGACAGGCGGTCGACCGCACCGCCGGCATTCCACGCCGACAGCAGGCCCAACGGCAGGGCAATGGTTATCGCGATCAGCAGCGCGGCCAGGGCCAGCTCGGCGGTAGCCGGCGCGTGCAGGGTCACCAGTTCGGCCACCGGCTGATCACCCTGTATGGAGCGGCCGAGGTCGCCGCGGGCCAGGCCGGACAGGAACGACAGGTACTGCTCCGACACGGGTCGGTCCAGGCCCAGGCGTCGCGACAGTGCTTCGCGGTCGGCCGCCTGGGCGTACTCGCCGAGCATTATGTCGACCGGGTCGCCGGGCATCGCGTGGGTGAGAAGAAACACTACCGTGGCGACCCCCAGTACGGTGGGTACGAGTACGGCCAGGCGCCTGCTCAGGTAGGGCAGCATAAGACGGTAGTTTATCTCAAGGGATCGCGGGCTGCCCGTCCTTCGGGGCTGGTGTCAACAGGCGGGGGTTTTTCCAGGAGCTCAGCGGAGGCCAGTCCCAGCAGGTCTCCGGATGGATGGGGGGTAAAGCCTTTGAGTCGTCGGCTGGTCACCACCACGTTCTCGGGCCACCACAGCGGGATAACCGGCAGCAGCGCGGCCAGTCTTTTCTGAACGCGCGCGTAGAGCCGGGCCCGCTGTTGGACCGTCTCGGTCAGCAGGGCCTTGTCGGTCAGTCGGTCCACGCGGCGGTCGGCAAATCGGCCACGGTTGGCTCCGAGGGGCGGTGTCATGCCGGAGTGAAACACGTTGCGCAGGATATCGGGGTCCAAAATTCCCACCCAGGCCAGCGAGTAGCTGTCGAAATTGCCCTTCTTGATGTCCGAGTAGAACGTGCCCCACTCCCAGGACGAGAGTTTCAGTTTTACCCCCAGCGCTGACAGCTGGGCGGCTATGGCTTCGGCCAGGCGGCGACGGAGCTGCTGGGTGGTGGTCTTGTAATCCAGCGTCAGCCTGGTTCCGTCGGGGCCTCGCCGGGGATAGCCGGCGCGGTCGAGCAGGCGGCCGGCCTGGTCGGGCGCGTAAACGATTGCCGGGCCGCCGTCGTGGTGTGCCCAGTGCTGGGGTGGCAGCAGGCCGCTGGCCACCCGGGCTCGGCCCGCGAGCAGGTAGTCGACGATGGCCTGTCGGTCAATGGCCATGGCGAGCGCCCTGCGCACACGCTTGTCGGCGAGGGCAGGGTGGTCGAGGTTGAGCCCGAGGTACTGGAAACTGTTGGAGGGCGATCGCCTGATTTCAAGATGGCCGGCGTTCTTTTTGAGCCAACTCACGGTGTCGGGGTCGAGCGCGTTCTGCACCAGGTCCACCGAGCCGTGCTGCAGCTCGAGCGCGCGCATGGTCTCGTCGGGAATCACCCTGAACTCTATGCGCTCTATGGGCGGGTACCCGTCGGCGTAGTCGCCGTGGGCTTCGAGCAGTACTCTGTCTCCGTGACGAACTTCAAGCAGGCGGTAGGGACCTGCGCCGATCAATTGCTCGCTCGACAGGTGGCGCTCGGCCGCCAGGTCGGACGGCAGCACGGCGAAGCTTGCCGCCTCCAGGAAAGCGGCATCGGGTTGCGAGAGTTTGAATACGACCTCGTAGGGACCCGTTTTCTCAATCGATTGCACCGAAGCGAGCATGGCCTTGCGCGGCGATCCCAGGACTGGATCCATCAGCGCCCGGTAACTGGCCACTACGTCGTCGGCAGTAACGGGCCGGCGGTCATGAAAAACGAAGTCTGAGCGCAAGCTGAACCGCCACGTCAGCTGGTCGTCCGCCTGCCAGCTTGAGGCCAGCCAGGCGACGGCGCGGCCACCGGCGTCGCGGCGAAGCAGCGAAGCAAACAACAGGCTGGCAATTCGCGAAGAGTGCGCGTCGGTGGCCAGCCTCGGGTCGAGCTGGGTGGGCATGGCCTCCAGGGCCACGGCCAGGGTGCCAACCTGTCGTGGGGGGGCGTTGCAGCCCGGCAGGAGGAGGATGGCCACTGAAAGGCCGATCAGCGCCAGGCAAACCCCCGCAACAGCCCGGGCGACGGGGGCTTCCGGCGTGGTGTATAGAATGCCCCTCATCGCTCTGTTAGACTAAGGAGTTTGGGGCCAGGGGCGGCGGAGGTAAGTAGATGATTAAAGTGGTGTGTGAGTGGGCGGCCCGGGCCGCGGTGGGTATTGCGTGTATAGTACTCCTGGCGGGTCCAGCGGCGGCAGCTGGTACGGCTTCGCCCGGTTCTCCTGGCGAACAATTCCCCCTCTTCGACGAACTTGTTCCCAATGTCGAGTTCTGGACCGACGTGTTTGCTGTCTACAGCAGCAGCCAGGCTGTCTATCACGATATGTACGACCTCGGACTGATCTACAGGGTTGTGGATTTTTCTGACATTGTCGACGGCCGACTTTCCGCAGCTGCCAAGGATCGCGCTATCAGGGCGCGCCTGGGCGCCGAAAAGACTCGCATAGCCGCTATGCTCAAGTCCGTGGCTGCCGGCAGTCTCAAGAACGACGAGGAGAAAAGAATAGCTGCCCTGCTCACCGAGCGAAGCGGTGGCGTTAAGTCGGGCCTGCGGCTTGCTGGCCAGTTTCGCTATCAACGGGGACTGGCCGACCGTCTTTGCGGTGCCCTCGGTCGAAAGGCCAGCTACGCCCCCGAGACCTCCAAGCTGCTCGCCAAGCACGGGGTACCCGTTGACCTGCTGGCGCTTCCGATTGTCGAATCGTCCTACACCATCGCCGCGCGTTCCTACGCCGGGGCAGTGGGCATCTGGCAGTTCACCTGGGGCACCGGGCGCCGTTTCATGCACGTCGACCATACTTACGATGACAGGCGCGACCCCATACGTTCCACCGAGGCCGCGGCCCGCTACCTGCGGGAGAACTACGACCGGCTCGGATCCTGGCCGCTGGCCATCACTGCATACAACCACGGTGCCGGTGGCGTGGCTTACGCGGTCAGAAAACTAGGCACCGAAGACCTCGGCAACATTGTCACCAATTATCGCAGCCGGCGTTTCGGCTTTGCCTCTCGCAATTTTTACTCTGAGTTCCTGGCCGCGCGCGACGTTGCCGCGAGGGTCGATGAGTTCTGTCCCGGTCTGCAGGTGCCCGAGTGGAACGTCAAGACCGTGGAGCTGGATCACTTCGTGGCTCTCTCGGAGCTCGCCAGCTGCGCGGGCGTGGACGAAGCGAGGCTGGTTGAACTAAACCCGGCACTGTCGCACGAAGTCATTCGCGGTCGCGCGTGGGTTCCTTCCGGCTACAAGCTCAACCTCCCGGCAGAGAAGGCCACGGCGTTCGGTACGTCATACGCGGCGCTGGCCGCGACGAGCCTGCACAGCGAGCAGCAATACTACCTTTCGAGTCACAGGGTAGGCAGGGGGCAGACACTGTCGCAGCTGGCCCGCAGCTACAGGACCACGGTGCGGGAGTTGCAGCGCATCAACAACATCGTCAACCCGCGTTCTCTCAGGTACGGGCAGCTGCTCAAGATCCCGGTAGCTGGGGCGCGATCGGCCAGCTCGCGCTCGATCGGCTCGACGGCGATTGCTTCGTCGCCATCGGCGGCCAGCAGCGGCCAGACGCGGCACCTCGTTCGCAGGGGCGAGACCCTGGATCGCCTGGCTCGCCGTTACGGCACAACGGCGGGCTACCTGCAGTACCTTAACGGTATTCGCGACCCGCGTTCGCTCAGGTATGGCACTTGGATACAGATTCGCCGCGGCGGCAGTGGCGCGACTGCGAGCGCAGTCTCGATGGTTCACCAGGTGCGCAGAGGACAGACGCTGTCGCAGATAGCCCGGATATACGGCACATCGGTGCCCGCTCTGCAGCGGCGCAACAGTATCACCGACCCTCGTAAGCTCAGGCAGGGACAGGAGTTGAAGATACCCTGAGATCTGCGGTATCGGTCGCCGCGGCGGAGCGGGGCCCGCGATTGGAAGGGACGGGCTCTCCTGACTATGCTGGCTTCTACGCCGCCCGGTTATCGCGGGCAGCGCTTTAGAGATGGAACTGGCTTTTCTCCAATTGGCCGCTACGGCCTACCTGGTGTCGGCGCTGGCGTTCGGTGCCCACGTGTTGTGGTCGGTCAAGCGCGCGGCTTCGGTCGGACCCCTGTTGCTCGGCCTGGGCTTTCTCGTTCATGGCTTGTCTATTGCCTGGCGCACGGTTGATTCGGGATTCGTCACGGTGGTGGGCTTCGCCGAGGGCCTGTCGTTTTTTGCCTGGCTGGTAGCCGGTGCCTGGCTCGTTGCGCAGCGCCGCTACAGCCTGTCGGTAATTGGAGCGGTGGTCAGTCCCCTGGCCTTTGCCCTCACGCTGGCCGCGGTCATCCTGTTTACCGGTACGCGGGCTGTGCCCGCTGAGTTGATGGGCCCGTGGTTGCCGGTGCACGTCTCGCTCGCATTTCTCGGCAACGCCGTTTTCGCGCTGGCCTTTGCCGTCAGCGTTATCTACCTGGTGCAGGAGAATGCACTCAAATCTCACAGTGCGGGCTCGTTGCTGAACCGCCTGCCGTCACTCGAACAGCTCGACAGGGTCAATTTTACCTGCCTGGCCTGGGGCTTTCCGCTGCTCACCCTCGGCATAATGACCGGTGGTCTATGGGCGGCTGCATACTCGGGGCAGTTCTGGTCGGGCGAACCCCGCGAGATTTTTTCTATCGTGCTCTGGGTGCTCTACGCGGGCCTGTTACAGCTGCGCTTCACACGCGGGCTGCGCGGACGTCGGGCTTCCCTGGCCACCATGCTGGGCTTTGCCATACTGGTGCTGGCCTACCTTGCGGTCAACGTTCTCCCCGTGGCGGGACGGCACGGCGGGGGCGTGCTTTCCTGATACAGATCCATGGCACGCGGACTCCTGGTCTACGGCATCAATCACCACAGCGCGCCGGTGGAATTGCGCGAGCGCCTGAACGTGCCCGAAGAGGCGCTCGCGCAACGCCTGGTCGAGCTGCTCGAGGTGCCGGGCGTAGAAGAAGCGGTGTTGTTGTCGACCTGTAACCGGGTTGAGATGATAGCCTGCTGCTCGGGTGACGTTTCTCGCGGTGAATTGCTGCACAAGGCCCTGCTCGCCGACAGCGGGGTAACTCCCGAGCTGGCCGAACCCCACGCCTACCAGCACATGGGTAGGGAGGCGGTGAGGCACCTGTTCCGGGTGGCTTCCAGCCTGGACTCACTGGTGGTGGGCGAGCCGCAGATACTCGGGCAGATGAAGGACCAATATCTCCTGTCGCACGGTCACAGCAGCACGGGCGTGGTGCTGAACCGTTTGTTTCACAAGAGTTTTTCGGTAGCCAAGCGGGTTCGAAGCGAGACCGGCATCGCTTCCAAGTCGGTTTCGGTGGCCTCGGTGGCCGTAGACCTTGCGGGCAAGATATTCGAAAACCTGGAGGGACGCACGGCTCTCCTGCTCGGCCTGGGCGAAATCGGTGAGGTAACGGCGCGGCAGTTGCTGTCGGCTGGCGTGGAACGCCTGCTGGTGGCCAATCGCACGCTTGAGACCGCGCTTGAGCTGGCTCGCGAACTCGACGGCACTGCCCTTCCGCTCGAGCGCATGGCGGGCTATCTGCCTCTTGCCGACCTCGTTGTAGGATGCTCGGGCGGCGGGCAGCTCGTGATGGCGGCCGAGGTATCAGCCGCGCTCAAAGAGCGGCGACACCAGCCGATGTTTTTCATTGATCTCGCTGTTCCCCGCAACTTTGACCCGACGATCAACAACGTCGATGGCGCCTATCTCTACGACGTGGACGATCTCGCTTCGGTGATCAACGAGAACAAGGGTTCGCGTCGCAGGGAAGCCACCGAGGGCGAGGTGATGGTTGAGCAGGAAGTCGACAGCTTCTGGCAGTGGTTCGAAGGCTTGGAGCTCGTGCCCACTATCGTGGCGCTGCGCGAAAGCGTCGAAGTCATCAGGACTACAGAGTTGATGCGAACCCTCGACAAGATCTCTCTTGACGAGGAAAGCCGCGAGCGCGTGGACCAGATGACGCGTTCGATGATGAGCAAGCTGCTGCATTTGCCCACATCGGTGCTCAAGGAAGCAGGCGGCAGCAACGAGGAAACCGGCCTGCTCAGCGCGACCAAGCGGTTGTTCGGGCTGGGAGATCCTGAAAAGTGAAGCTGCGCCTGGGCACGCGCGGCAGCGAGCTGGCCCTGTTGCAGTCGGGCCTGGTCGCCGACCAGCTGCGCGGAAGCCACGACGGCCTCGAGGTCGAGCTCGTGGAGATCAGTACCACGGGTGACAGGGTTCTCGACCGGCCGTTGCGCGAGCTTGGCGGCAAGGGCTTGTTCGTACGCGAGCTGGACCAGGCCTTGCTCGAGGGCCGCATCGAGTGCGCAGTACACTCGGTGAAGGACCTGCCCTCGACGCTCGAACAGGGAATTGTGCTGGCCTCGGTGCCGGCCAGGGAGAGCGCGGTCGACGTGCTGCTGACCCGCGCTGCCCGTGGCCTGGACGAACTCGCCCGGGGCGCGACCGTGGGCACGACCAGCCCGCGCCGTTCGGCACTGCTCAAATCGAAGCGCCCGGATCTCGAGATCGTGTTTCTGCGCGGCAACCTGGGTACGCGTCTTGATCGCCTGAGAAACGCCGAGTTTGACGCGACGTTGCTCGCCGCTGCCGGACTGAAGCGCCTGGGCCTGGACCTCGGCGACCTATGTTGCACACCGCTGGACCCGAGGGAGTTCTGCCCGGCGCCGGGGCAGGGCGCTCTCGGTGTCACCGCGCGGTCGGGCGATGGCGAGGTCAGGGGCCTGCTCGCCGCAGTCAACGATCCCTACAGCTTCGAAGCCGTCGGGGCTGAGCGCGCGGTATCGCGGCGACTGGGCGCGAGTTGCTACTCGCCGGTGGCCGCCTGGGCGCGGCACGAGGACGGTGTCCTGAAGGTGGAGGGCTCGGTGGTGAGCCCCGATGGCCGCCTGGTGCTCATCGAGGCGGCCCAGGGAGATCCTGGCCGCGCTGTGTTACTGGGGATCGAGGTAGCCAACGGACTGCTGGCGCGGGGAGCGGCCGATGTAATGGCCAGTGCGGAGGCGGGCGATTGACCGGCAAGGTTGTCCTGGTCGGCGCCGGCCCTGGCGACCCCGGCCTGCTGACCCTCAGGGGCCGCGACTGGCTGGCTTCTGCCGACGTGGTTCTCTACGACGCCCTGGTCGACACGCGCTTGCTCGCGGTGGCCGGAGAAACTGCCGAGCTTCGCCTTGTGGGTCGTCGCCATGGTCTCGAGGTCTGCAGCCAGGCCGAGGTCAACGAAATAATGATCGGGCACGCGCTGGGCGGGCGCGTGGTGGTGCGCTTGAAGGGGGGCGACCCTTTCCTGTTCGGGCGCGGGGGTGAGGAGGTCGAGGCCTGTCGCCTGGCCGGTGTGGAATGCGAGGTTATACCCGGAGTGAGTTCGGCCCTGGCCGTGCCGGCCCTGGCCGGCATACCGCTCACCCACAGGGACTATGCCTCGTCGGTCACCATACTCACTGGTCGCTCAGGCAAGGGGCGCGAGGGTAGAGAGCCCGACTGGGCGGCACTGGCCGCCTCGGGCTCGACCATGGTCTGGCTCATGGGAATGCTCAAGGCGGACTACATCGTCGAACACCTGCTGGCCGCGGGTATGGCCGCTACCACCCCGGCTGGCGCGGTGGTGCGTGGAAGCACCGCGGCGCAGGCGTCCGTGCTATGCTCGCTCGAGGAACTACCCGGCAGGCTCAGGACCTCCGACCTGCGTCCACCGGGAGTGCTGGTCATAGGAGAGGTGGTCAAGCTCGGAAGCGAAGGTGGCAGCTGGGAAAAACGTCCTTTGTTCGGGCGTCGTATCGTGGTCACGCGGGCGACGGAACAAGCCGCTTCCTTCTGCAGCCGGCTTGAGCAACTCGGTGCCGAGGCAGTCGAGTACCCTGTGATCGAAACCCAGGCA
Organism: Pseudomonadota bacterium; assembly: GCA_014382245.1. Lineage (GTDB taxonomy): Bacteria > Desulfobacterota > Binatia > UBA1149 > UBA1149 > UBA1149. Next base: position 10,062 of record JACNKC010000080.1, read on the forward strand.
ATTACGGAGGGCCCGGATATCGACCGACTGTTGCCACTGCTATCGAGTTTTGACCTGCTGGTGTTCACCAGCGTCAACGGCGTGAAATTTTTCTTCGATCTTCTCGCTGCGGCCAACACCGACCTGCGCGAGCTGGCCGGCGTCGATATCGCCGCTATCGGCCCCGCGACGACGGCGACCATAGAGGCGCGGGGCCTGCGCGTGGCTTTTCAACCGCAGCGCTACCGGGCCGAGGAGCTGGCCGACGCGCTGGGAGACGTGGAGGGCAAGCGCGTACTTATTGCGAGGGCTGAGCTGGCCCGCGAGGTTCTGCCCGACACCCTCGCCGAACGCTCGGCTATCGTGGAGATACTGCCGGTCTACCGCAGCGTGATTCCCCGGGCTACCGGCAGATTCGAAGAACTGGGCGAGGTAGACATGGTCACCTTTGCCAGCCCCTCGGCCTTGCAGCACTTCGATGAGCTCAACGATGGGCGAGCGGCCGAGTTGCTGGCCGGCAAGGCGGTGGCGGTCATAGGCCCGGTCACGGCGGAGGCGCTGGTCAACAAGGGCATAACCCCGGACGTGCTGCCCGAGGAATGGACCACCGCGGGCATGGCGGTGGCAATAGAAAGCTATTTTGCAAACCAGCAGGGGCTGCCGTAGCATCGCGTTAACATGGCGTTTCCACTGCACAGGATGCGCAGGCTTCGCAACAGCGAAGGCCTCAGGCGCATGGTCCGCGAAAACAGCGTGGCCCCGGCCGACCTGGTCCAGCCTTACTTCGTCTGTCCAGGCAGCGGCGTTGAAAACCCGGTGTCTTCGATGCCCGGGGTCAGCCAGCTGTCGGTGGATAAGGTGACCGAAGCTGCGTCGAGGGCCGCCGATGCGGGCGTGGCGGGGGTGCTGTTGTTCGGCATACCCGAGCACAAGGACGCCGTGGGCAGCAGCGCCTCGGACGACAGCGGAGTTGTGCAAAGGGCGGTGGCGGCCATCAGGAAGGCTTCACCCTCGTTGCTGGTCATTACCGATGTCTGCCTGTGCGAGTACACCGACCACGGCCACTGCGGGGTTATAGAGGGCGAGCAGGTAGCCAACGACGCGACCCTGCCGCTTCTGGCTGAAGAGGCCCTGTCCCACGCGCGGGCCGGCGCCGACATCGTTGCTCCTTCCGACATGATGGACGGTCGCGTGGGTGCCATCAGGGCCGCCCTCGACGAGCACCACTTTGAGGAGCTTCCCATAATGTCTTACTCGGCCAAGTACTGCTCGGGTTTTTACGGACCGTTCAGGGAAGCGGCCGAGTCGGCGCCGCAATTCGGCGACCGGCGCAGCTACCAGATGGACCCTGCCAACTCGGCAGAGGCTCTGCGCGAGGTGGAGCTGGATCTCGAAGAGGGCGCCGACATCGTCATGGTAAAACCGGCTATGCCCTACCTCGACGTCATCAGGTCGGTCAAGGACACCTTTGCATGCCCGCTGGCTGCCTACCAGGTCAGTGGCGAGTACTCCATGCTCAAGGCCGCGGCAGAGCGCGGCTGGCTCGACGAGTCACGCGTGGTGGCCGAGTCGCTGCTGGCTATAAAGAGGGCCGGCGCTGACATACTGATCAGCTACTACGCCACCGACGTCGCCACCGGCGCCGTCTGAGGCCCCCGATGTCTGCGCTTGCTCGCTGTCGCTGGCTGGTGTCCGTCGCCGTGTTCGTCCAGCTGGTCGTTCTACCCGCCGCGGCCCCGGCCACGGTTGGCATGGAGAAGCAGCTGGGCGAGGAGTTCGTCAGCCAGGCGCGCAAGGGCCTGCCGCTTATCTACGATTACGAGATCAACGAGATGGTGTCCGATATTGGCGGTCGCATCGTTCGGGCCCTTGGCATGCAGCCGTTTGACTACGAGTTTTTTGTCGTCCGCGACGACAGCATCAATGCCTTCGCCGTCCCCGGAGGCAAAATTTTTGTTCACGCGGGTCTCATTTCCCGCGTGAAGTCCGAGGACGCACTGGCCGGTGTGCTTGCCCACGAGGTCGCCCACGCTCACGCGCACCACGCGGTGCGACAACAGCAGAAGGGTGCAGCCGCGGGCTACGCGAGCCTGGCTGGCATTTTTCTCGCGCTCATCAACCCGGTGCTCGGCCAGGCGGCGCTGATGGCCTCGCAGGCAAAGACCCTCGAGTACCAGCGCGACTTTGAACGTGAAGCCGACTTCCTGGCCCTCGAGTACACCCGTCGGTCGGGCTTTGATCCACAATCGATGCTCGAACTGCTGCGGGTGATCTACGATGAGCAGAAAATAAACCCGACCAGTGTGCCTCCCTACTTTCTTTCGCATCCGCTCACCGCCGAGCGAATGGCCAACATCGAGGGCGTGCTGGGCAGGCTGGAGTGGGAGCGCGAGAGTGTACCGGTGGCGAGTAAGCGCCTGCTGCGCGCGGCGGCGGTTGCCCGTGGCACTTCGCAGCGGCGGGCCAAGGCCGTGGGCGATTACGAGGCGGCGGTGAGTTCGGCCGATACCGGCGAAGAACGTTTGAGCGCGGTCGAGATGGCCGGCGTGCTGATGGTACACGGCGAAGACTACAGCACTGCCCTGGCCTACCTGCGCGAAGCCGTCGCGGGGGGACGCAACCTGGACCGCGAGCTGGGGCGTGCCTTGCTGCGGCTGGGTGAGTACGACGAGGCGCTGCCTCTGCTCAAGAGAGCGGTTGAAAAGCGCCCGGGCGATTGGAACGCACTTGCCGACCTGGGCGAGGCCCACTATCGCCTGTCCGACGCTGAGCAGGCCGTGGCCGCCTTCGAAAAGTCATGGGAGCTCAGCCCCTGGCGCCCAAGGGTTGCCGAAAGTTTTGCGCGGGCTCTCGACCTGGCCGGTAAGCGCGAACGGGGCTACTACTTTCTCGCCGTGGTGGCAGAGACCACCGGGCGCCTGGACCGTGCCCTGTTGTACTACCGCAAGGCGCTGCCGGGCCTCGAAGAGGGCGGCGAGGAGTGGAAGCAGGCATCTTCTCGACTCGAACAGCTTGAAGACGCCGCCGAGCAGCCGCATCGGCAACCGAGGACGCCCGTCGCCAGGTTACGAGGGCTCTACGACCGTGGCTGAGCGAGTGATCGCGGGCGTGCTGCCGCGCGTGCGAGCCATGAAGGCTTACACCCCGGGCGAACAGCCCTACGGTGGCGATCTTGTAAAACTCAACACCAACGAGAATCCCTATCCTCCGTCACCGGCCGTGGCGGAGGCCGTGCGCGCCGCGAGCAATAGAGACTCGCTGAGGCTCTACCCGCAGCCCGCGAGCGACGATGTCAGGGCCGCGGCCGCGGCGGCCTGGCAACGACCGATCGAAGGCGTGCTCATCGGCAACGGTTCCGACGAGCTCCTGTCTGTGCTCACCAGGGCTTGCCTTGAGCCTGGGCAGACCGTGGCCTGGTTGTCTCCCACTTACTCGCTGTACCGCACTATGGCGGAGGCTGCAGGAGCCCACGTGGTCGAGCTGCCTGTGCAACGAGAAGCAGACCACAGCCGGGCGATGCTCGACCAGGCCCTGGCCAAGGGCGACCCTCGGCTTATCTTCGTGTGCAGGCCCAATTCCCCTTGGGGCGAGACCGTTGGCCTGGATGAACTCGGCCGGTTGTGCCATTCGACCGACGCCCTGGTGGTGGCCGACGAGGCCTACATTGATTTCAGCCACGCCGACTCGGCCCTTGAAATACTTGACCAGCACGAGAACCTGGTCGTGCTGCGCACCCTGTCAAAGGCGTTCTCGCTGGCCGCCGTCCGTATAGGTATTGCTTTTGCCAGTCCGGATCTCGTTGTCGAGCTGGATAAACTGCGCGATTCCTACAACGTGTCGCGGCTGAATGCCGCCGCAGCCGTGGCCGCCTTGCAGGACATGGACTGCCAGCGGCTGAACTGCGACAGGGTGATGGCCAGCAGGCAACGCGTGATCGAACGCTTGCGTGCTGCCTGCTGGGAGCCCTGGGCCAGCGACGCCAATTTTTTCTGGTTGCCCTGTCCGGATAACGACGGGAGGGCAGTTTACAGTCGCCTGGCCGACGCGGGAGTGCTCGTACGCTGGTTTGACAGCCCCCTGTTGAGCGGTGGCGTGAGGATAACCGTGGGTACCGACGAACAGATGGACCTGCTCGTGCAGTGCCTGGGAAACTTTACCTGAGCCGACGTCGTTCTTACCGGTGGCGCAGTTTACTCGGCAGCGGGCGTTTCCTTTGAGGCGGGAGTTTCTTCGGCCTGGGGCGCTGAGAGAAAGTCGTCGGCCACGAGATCGACCCTCGAGTACAGGTACTGGGGTACGGCCATAACCATATTGCCGGCCTCGCTCGAGAGATAGTAGCGCTTGTCGTCGTCTTCGCCGACGCTGCCGGCCAGGGCAGCGCCGCAGGAACGCCCGTCGGCTCTCGCCATCGCCACTCGCAGCGAGGGCGGCCGCAGGCCGTACAACCCGAGGGTAGAATTATTGCTGTCCTCGGCCACGATGCTCTTGCCTGCCAGTTCGGCCAGGTCGCCCACGGCGCGGTCAATGCGCATCTCCTTGAGCAGCCTCTGGCCGTGCTCGGTGCTCATTGTCCAATCGTCGGCCGCCGAGGTCCTCGTCAGCTCGAAGCCCCGCTCGTCGTCACGTTCGACCGACAGCGACGTTATCTCGCCCGGCAGGCAGTCAAACAGCCCCTTGTCTCGCAGCTCGCCGAGCGGCCTGGCGAAGGTCACCTTCGTGGCCCGATCAACCGCGGCCAGTTGTCCGTCTCCCAGGCGTGACAGGTAAAGGCCCGCTGGTTGGTCTGCCGGAGCGCTGCCCAGCTTGAAACCGGCCAGGCCGTCCAGGCCGACTCTCAGCGACAGGCTCACGGACGGCTCGTCCAGGCCCGTCGTCGCGCTGTCGGCGTGGTCCTGGCCGTAGAAGGCCGTGGCCCTGGTAGTCGAAAGCGCCTCCAGCAGGTTGGACACGACGCGCGCGTCAGCTCGACCCTCCACGGGCTCGAGCAGTTGCCACTGGTCACCGGCACGTTGCAGTTCCATTTTGCCGGCCTCGGCGGTCTCGAGGGTCATGGCGATAACGTCCGCCGGTTTGAAATCGAACAGGCGCTTCTCCCTGAGGTCGAAGACCGACTTCTTAACCCCGGTGTGAAAGATCAAGGGCGTGACGACGATCTCTCCGGAGTCTTCGATTCTCACGAAGGCCTGGTAGCCCACCGGGGTGGTGTCGCCCACAACGATGTCGTCCAGCTGGTCACCGTCGTCCAGCCGCATCTTTATGCGGACCTGGCTGCCGTTGTCTTTGAGCCCGTAAACCGACAGGTCTTCGGCCTCGCTCACGGCAATGCGCCGCTCGACCCTGGTGTCGCGGATGGCCTTGATCAGCCGCTCCACGGTAATGCGGTCGGCGTCCACGGTCAGCGGGGCGCTGATCGACCAGTCGGCCGCCTCGTCGCGTTCAAGAATGATGGTCGTTCCGTCGGGGTAGTCCATCGATATGTGGGCCACGGCCTCAACGTCAAAGGAGATAAGTTCGTCGGCGTGCAGTTCGGCTTCCATGCGCGGCCTTTCGACACTGTAGAGCCAGGCGCCGGCCGCGATGGCTATCAGCGCCAGCAGCAGCGTCCGGCGTGGGTTCACAGCGAGGTTCGCCGCCACCACACGGCGATGCCCATCATGAGTATGAACTCGGGCAGAAGCAGCACCGAAAGGTAGAAGACATTGCGGCCTTCTTTTGCCGTCAGGTGTGCGCGAGAGGCTCTTACCCCGCGGGGCGGGATAGAGATGAGCTGGCTTTCGCCGGCCAGCCAACCGGTGGACGAGAGCACCAGCGCGTCGTTGAACAGCTGCCTGAAGAACTGGTTGGTGAGCAGGCTCGCGTCTCCCAGCACCACCATCTGGAACTCGCCGTCGCCTTCGCCGCCTATGGCTTCTGCGAAGGCGCTCACTGCCGTGGCTACGACAACCGGCCCCTTGATGTCGGCGTCCTGGAGCTTGGCCTCGCTTGAATCGAAGAGCGTGTCGAGGTCGGTTTCGGCCCAGCTGGTGTCCGAGGTAAAAGCCAGGGGCTCTACGACCAGCCCTTCGCGGGGCGAGGGCGAGGGCGCAACCGAGCGCGCCAGCGAAAACAGGGTACGGTCTTTCATCGAGGCCACGGCCGGGTGCTTGCCGTAACGCGCCACCACCGGGTCGAGTCCCAGCGAGACCCCCTGGAACATCCGTACCTGCTGGTCAACGATGACGTCGTCGCCCACGGTTACTCCCCACTCGGCCAGAAAGCCCGCCAGCCCGCTGTCCCGCCTTGGCTCGAGTGCCACCAGCAGGCGGCCGCCGTTTGTCATGTAATCCCTGAGCAGTTCGAATTCCCGGGGAAACCAGTCCTTGGCCGCGCTCGATACTATGAGAACGTCGGCGTCATCGGGCACGGCGCCAAGCTCGGGTAGAAAAAGCGAGTCGACGTCGTAGTTCTGGTTGACCAGCTCCTGCTTGAACTGGCCGGTGCCGCCGGGACCACGAGGGTCGTTGCTGTCGGGCTCACCGTGGCCTTCCACGAAGTATATCTTCTTGCGCTCACCCCCCGCGAGACTATGGATCCCGTTGGTTATGGTGGCCTCGTCGGTCTTGGTGACCAGCGTACTCCTGTCGCCATAAATGATGCGTAGCGAAGGCACCTGGGTGACCGCGGACTTCTGCGCCAGTTCGGGGCGAAGCTGGGGGTCTATGATGCTGTAGCTCAGGTGGTCGTTCTCGTAGCGGTATGCGGCCAGGAGTTCGTCCAGCACCGGATCGCTGCCCCCCTGCAGGTAGGCTTCTATGACCACGTCTTCTTCGAGCGCACCCACGACCTCTCGCGATTGCTCGGAGAGACTGTTGACGCCCGAGGCGCTCAGGTCTATGCGCCCGTGGTAGCGCGCAGCCATGAAGTTGCCCATGACGAGCACCAGCACGAACAGCAGCGAGTAGGTTATGGCGTTGGCGCCGTACCTGGTGGAGCGCTGGCGGAGAAAATCGTTGACCGACGAAGTCGAGCCGCTGGTAGCGTAGTAGGCCAGTGCGGCTGCACCCAGCAGCAGGTGGCCGAGCGAGTACCAGCCGAAGGAGAAAAAGCTGTCGGCTGGCTGCCGGGTCATCAAGTGGCTGATGAGGCCGAAGGCCATCAGCACCAGGCCGGCTATGGCCAGGATGGGGGCACGTCGGCTCACGCCTTCCACCTCGCCGATTCGACCGCCCGGTGGGTGAGAAAGAGAAACGCTCCTATGGCACTGCCGAAGTAGACCAGGTCGGTGGTGTCTATGACCCCGCGGGCCATGTTACGAAAGTGCTCGGTGACCGACACGTAAAGCAGGATGGCTTTCATCGGCTCGCCGGCGTTCTCGGCCGGCCAGCTGACGACGAAGAGCAGTAGCAGTATGACCAGGGCGCTGATGGCGGCCACTATCTGGTTCGAAGTGAGCGCCGAGCAGAAGTTGCCCACCGCCACGAAGCCCAGTGCCATGAAGTACAGGCCCAGGAAGCCCGCCGTCATGAGGCCGATCTCGGGGTTGCCGTAGATCATGAGTATGGCGGGGTAGACAAGCGTCAGGGCTATCATCAGCGTCACCACAGCGCAGCCGGCCAGGTACTTGCCGAGCACGATCTCGTGCACCTTGAGCGGCGAGGTGAACAGCAGCTCGTAAGTGCCCTGGCTGCGCTCCTCGGCGAAGCTGCGCATGGTGATCATCGGCACCAGTATCACCAGCACCACCGACAGGTTCGACAGCAGGGGAGTGATGACAGCGTCGTTCAAGTTCATCCAGGTGGTGTCGGCGCCCTGCATGCCGCTGTACAGCGCCACGATACGGTTGAACTGGGCCAGCAGGTTAAAGAAGAACCAACCGGCCAGCAGAAGGAAGCCAGTGAGCACCACGTAGCCTATGGGCGACACGAAGGTGGAGCGCAGGTCACGCCAGGCTATGGTGAGCGCATTACGCACCGGGCGTGTCCTCTTTGCCCTCTACGAAGGCGTTATCGTGGGTGGCCGTCGGTCGGGGGGCAGGCACGGCGTCGTGTGCTTCGCCGCCCACGTGGCGCATGTACTCTTCTTCGAGGCTGCGTCCGGCGGGCAGGTCGGACAGGTCGGCTTCCAGTGCGACGCGTCCTTCGTTGATGATGACTACTTTTTCGCAGATCTGCGCCACCTCGGGCAGGATGTGGGTGGATAGTATCACCGTCCTTTCGGCGGCCAGTCGTCGTATGAGTTGCCTGATCTCGATGATCTGGGCGGGGTCCAGGCCCACGGTGGGCTCGTCGAGCACCAGCACCTCGGGTTTGTGGATGAGCGCCTGGGCGAGCCCGACACGCTGTCGGTAACCCTTGGATAGATGACCGCAGAGGCGGTCCGCTACCTTGCCCAGGGTGCAGTCCACTATGACCGAGTCGGCCGCGTCGCGTGCGGCGGCGCCACGGATTCCCTTGAGCCGGGCCACGTGCACAAGATAGGGAAACACAGCCATCTCAAGGTACAGCGGCGGGTGCTCGGGCAGGTAGCCTATGCGGCGGCGCACCTCGAAACTGTCATCGAACACGTCAAAGCCTTCAACGGTGACGGAACCGGAGCTGGCCGGCATGAAGCCGGTGATGATGCGCATGGTGGTGGTTTTACCGGCGCCGTTGGGGCCGAGAAAACCAAGGGCCTTGCCACTTTCGACCGAGAAAGAGATTCCGTCCACGGCGGCAACGGAGCCATAACTCTTACTCAGATCACAAACTTCTATCATGGGGGTACGTGTCGCGGTCAAGCGCGGCGGGCCAGGACCCGCGCAGGTGTTTTTTACCGGCGCCTTCGTGACCTGTCAACGTGGGCTCTCACCGCGGGCTGTCGGGCAGGCCCGGTTGGTCGCGGTAATCGGCATGGGCTAGAGTCGCCGTCGCCGTGACAGGTAAAAAAGAAAGCGCTGTATACCTGCTCGACACCAGCTACTTCATTTTCCGCTCCTACCACGCCCTGCCGGGCCTGACCACGGCCGAGGGCTTGCCTACCAACGCCGTGCACGGGGTCGCCAGCATGTTCGAAAAACTGCTGCGCACGCGCAAGCCCGGCTGGATAGTGGCCGCCTTCGACAGTGGCCGCAAAACCTTCCGCAACGAGTTATACCCTGACTACAAGGCCAACCGCGACGAGCCCGACGAAGAGCTGAGGGTGCAGTTTCCGCTCGTCGAGCGGCTCGCTGAGGCCATGGGCATTCGCTGTGTGCGCCGCGACAACTACGAGGCCGACGATCTCCTGGCTTCAATGGCCAGGCATTTTTCGGCCCAGGGACACCCGGTGGTCATCGTCACCGGCGACAAGGACCTCATGCAGTGCGTGGGCGAGGGCGTCACGCTCTACGACGCGGCCAAGGGCGTGGACGTTGGCGAGGAACAGGTGATGGAGAAGTTCGGCGTGCCCCCCGGTGGCGTGGTTGACGTGCTGGGCCTGATGGGCGACTCCTCCGACAACATCCCCGGTGTCAGGGGGGTTGGACCGAAAACGGCGCGCGTGTTGATGGAACACTTCGGCAGCATGGACGAGATGTACGCGAGGCTCGACGAGGTCAAGGACCTCAAGTTGCGCGGCGCGGCGTCGGTGCACAGCAAGCTCGAGGCGGGACGAGAGGCGGCCGAGCTTTCGCGAGACCTGGCCACGGTACGGGACCAACTCGACGTTGACTTTTCTCTAGACGACATTCGCGTGGTGTCGCCCTACCGATCAGAGCTGGTGGAGTTAGCCGAGGAACTGGAAATGTCGCGGATGCTGTCGCGCTTCAGGGATCTCACTCCCGGCGCAGACGCGGTCGATGCAGCCAGGACGGACAAGGACGGTCCGACGGCTGCGGTCCAGACAGGGCTGTTCGATGGCGCGGGCGATAGCGCCGCCGGAGACAGCGCCGCCGGAGACAGCGTGGCCGGAGACAGCGTGGCCGGAGACAGCGCCGCCGGAGGATCGGCAAAAGCCAACAGCGACGTGCAATCGCCGGTCGAGGAAAGCGGGATTGACTGGCGCGAACTCAAGGGACCTGAACTCTACTTTCACATCAAGCCGGGCGGTGAGGGCGAACAGTCCGCAGGGCCCTGCCTGCTGCTGGGCGGGGAGCAGGGCTGGGCCCTGCTGCAGGGCCGGCAGGAGTTGGTGGATTGCCTTGCCCGGGCGGCCCAGTCGGGGGTCGAGCTGCTGGGCTTCGACATCAAATTACTGTGCCGCGAGGCGGGTCTGGAGGCCACGCCGGCGGGCTTCGACCTGGGGCTGGCGTCTTACCTCTGCGACCCCGGGGCCGGGGCCCACGACAGGGCCAGGGTGTGTCCCCGCTGGCTGGACGAAGAGGCGGTCGACGAGGAGGATTCGGCTGCGCTGCTGGCCCAGCTGGAGCGATTGGCTGTTGAGCTGGGTGGCGAGGTCGATTCCCGTGGCCAGCGGGGCATTTACGACGAGCTGGAGTATCCGCTTGTCGCCGTACTGGCGTCGATGGAAGCGCGGGGCATGCTCCTGGACCTGGACCTGCTCAAGTCGCTGTCGGCCGATTTCGGGTCGAGGATGGAGGGCTTGGTAAGCAGTATCTACGAGGCCTCGGGCGAAGAGTTCAACATACTGTCGCCGCTGCAGCTGCGGGAGGTTCTTTTCGAAAAACTGGGCCTGCCCACCAAGGGCGTCAAGAAGACAAAGACCGGTTTTTCCACGGACAGTGACACCCTGGTGGCGCTGTCGGGCAGCCACCCGCTGCCGGCGCTGGTGCTCGAGTACCGCGGCCTGGCCAAGCTCAAGTCTACCTACGTTGACGCCTTGCCGCGCCTGGTCGACAAGCAGGGGCTGGTTCACACGCACCTTAATCAACAGGTCACGGCCACCGGCCGCCTGAGTTCGAGCGACCCGAACCTGCAGAACATTCCTGTTCGCAGCCAGGACGGCGGTCGCATACGCAAGGCCTTCATCGTTCCAGAGGGGCAGCTGCTGGTGTCGGCCGACTACAACCAGATCGAGCTGCGGGTGCTGGCCGACCTGTCGGGCGACCCCGGACTGGGCGGCGCTTTTGAGCGTGGAGAAGACGTGCACCGGGCTACCGCGGCCGAGATATTTGAGGTTGCTCCCGACCAGGTCAGCAAGCAGATGCGCCGAGAGGCGAAGGTCATTAACTTCGGCATCGTTTACGGCATGGGGCCGGTGCGCCTGTCACGCGAACTCGACATTCCGCGGACACAGGCGTCTGATTTCATAAAACGCTACTTTCAACGCTACCCGGCTGTGCAGGGGTTTTTTGACGAAATGCTCGAGCAGGCCAGGGCCACGGGCTACGTGGCTACCAGGCTGGGCCGGCGCCGTTACCTGCACGACATCGACAGTGACCATGGGGGCCGCCGGCAGGCGGCCGAGAGGGTGGCCACCAACACCCCCATACAGGGGGGAGCGGCGGACATCATAAAAATGGCCATGGTCGAGGTGGAGCGACGGCTGGGCGAATCTGGTTCTGGCGCAATGATGTTGCTGCAGGTGCACGACGAGTTGTTGTTGCAGTGCGCCGTTGAGGATGAGCCCGAACTGGCCGAAATGCTGCGCAGCGCCATGCAATCGGTGGCAGAACTGTCGGTTCCTGTGCTTGTCGACGTGGGCAGCGGCCGCAGCTGGGCCGAGGCACACTGAGTCCCGGGCTGTATCGCCCGGTGGTGGTGGGCGGGGGGGAGTCAAAGCCGGATCTTGACGCAGGGCGCTAAGTGTTGGAAAAGAAGAGCTAATTCTATTCGGCGCTGAGAAAAGTCAGCTTTGGTTGAATAGCAGGCGACCGGGTCTCGTCGTTCAGAGTGGTATGGAGCGTTTCGGGTGGCATTTAACGATTCCGAGCTTGTTTCCCTTGCACAGCAAGGGGACAGGGATTCCATGCGGGTCCTCGTCGAACGGTACCAGGATCGGCTGGTCGCCGTTGTCGTTGGTATGGTGCGAAACCACGATGACGCCCTCGAGGTGGTGCAGGAAACCTATATCAAGGCATTCCGCAATCTCGACGGTTTCAGGGGCCAATCATCGTTTTACACCTGGATCTATCGCATCGCGGTCAACCAGGCCATCGACCTCAAGAGGCGAGAAAGCAGACGCGTCTCCGTTGAGTTTGACGAGGTACTACCCCCCGGAGGGGTGGACGAGTGGAGTCAGAGCTCGGTTGGCGGAAACGATACGTTTTCGCGGGTAAGGAACAGGGAGCTGGTGGCTAAAGTGTACGAGGCAATGGAGAGTTTGACGGCAAACCACCGCGCGGTCATAATTCTTCGAGAAGTCGACGGTCTTTCCTACGAGGAAATCAGTGACGCCGTCGGCTGTTCTCTCGGCACCGTTATGAGCCGTCTCCACTACGCCAGGAAAGCGCTTCAGCTGCGACTAGAGGAGATAATCGGATCATGAAATCCGGTGCCCCGGTCAACTGCCACGACTTCGAGGATCGCGTACACGCGTTTCTCGACGACGAGCTGCCCGATACCGAACTGGCAGCCATGCGTGGGCACCTGGGCGATTGTCCTCGCTGCGAAAAGATAGTGACGGGTTTTCAGAAAACCGGCGCTCTTATCTCAACGGCCGTAACCGAAATGGTTACGGCCGTTGACGTTTCCGGCATCTGGCAAGCGGTGGAAAGCGGGCTTGATGCCGGGGTGATTGCTGCCGAGCTGGCGACCCCGTCAGCCTCCGGTCGTGAGCACCCGGCACAAGGCCACCCGGGTTCGTCTCGCTGGGATTCGCCTCGCTGGGATTCGCCTCGCTGGGATTCAGTGCGACGTGTGCTCGACAGCATCGCGACCCGCGTGAGTCCAGGTAATCTCGGCTGGGCCGGCGCTGCGGCATCTGTGACCGCACTGGCCATGTTGATGCTGCTTAGCGCTGGACAGGACGGGCAGGTGGGCGACACCGGCCGCAACGTGACCGTTGCCCAGGCGGCCGGTCTCAAATCAGCCCGGCTCGATAGTCTTTCTGGCGCCCCGGGCTACACGGTTTCGAGTTGGGTGCAGCCGCGGACCAAGGCGCGCGTGATATGGGTGGACAACGGTGTTAATGAATTTGCCAGCCGCGACGCGAGGTACTGAGCGGTGGGCGGAGTAAGCACAATCACGGGTATGGCACTGGCCGCGCTGGTCAGTGTGCCCTGTGAAGCCGAAGCTGAACAGGAGCCGGGCGGCGTTCCCGTGGCTGAGGTCGCAGTAGCTGAAGTTCCCGTGGCTGAGGTCGCAGTGGCTCAAGTTCCCGTAGCTGAGATCGCAGTGGCTGAAGTTCCCGTGGCTGAGGTCGCAGTCGTTGAAGTCCCAGTGGCTGTCGCCGAGACGGGCGCCCCCCAGGCGGACACCCCCCAGGCCCCGACGGTAGGACCCGGGGCGGTGGTAGTAAATCTGCCTGGAGTGGTGCAGGTGGCAGCCATACACGCGTCGAACAGATCGCGGGCTTTTGATCCCCAGCTGCAGTCTTACAGACCTGAACTCAAGCGCATGCGCTTCAAGAACTACGAACTCATCGAGGCCAGCAAACAGAACGTGCAGGCCGGCGACCAGTACGGCATGGAACTGCCCGGTAATCGCTACCTGCACATAACAGCGCTCGACAGCACGGCCGAGTACCTGCAGCTGAGAGTTCTTGTCAACGAGAACAACCGCCCTATCGTAAACACCGATGTGCGTATCAATCGAGGCGCACCGTTGCTCATTGCCGGTCCCAAGATGGGCAGCAAAGGCACACTGATTCTTGCCATACAGGCCACGCCGCCAGTGCATGCCCCGGAGCGAGCAAGCGCTCGCCTGGCTAGCAGCCAGGATCCGCCAAAGGTGGCTGGCGGGGCTACGGCTCCGGTCGGGGTCAACGCTTCTAACCGCGAACAACTGTCCAACGGCGAAGCAGCCACAGCAGTAGAGCCGGCTGCTGTTCCAGCCCAGGCTCCCGCGGTCCCGGCTGCCGTGCCGGCGACCGATATGCGCTGAGTGGGACCAAGGGCAATTGGCAAGCATAGAAGACGAAATCTCTGATTTTCTCGACGAAGCCGGGCGCAGGCTCGACGGCCTCTGGCAGAGTTTTTGGACGGCCGGTTTTTCGACGGCCGGTTTTTCGACGGCCAGTTTTTCGGATTTGAGCGATACCGCTTCGGAAATGACCACGCTGTTTGAGCCCGTGGCTCCCTACAACGCTTCGCAGCTTCTCACGCCACTGGTGTCACTGGCAGCGGGAGTTTCGGTGCTGGTGCTGGCAGGTGTCTCGGTAGCGGCATTGGCCGCGCTGCTGGCCAGCCTGTTAGCGGTAGCCTTCTTACTGGCCGAGGTCTTCGGCTACGACGTATCGCTGGCCAAGCCCGGCGAGTTTTCTTCTTAAAAGGGCCGCGCGGCCGGGTTCTCCTGCTTCAGCTGCCCTGGGCCATGTCGTGGCGCAGGATGTCCGAGGTTCCTTCGCGCATGATGCGCGGGTCTACCTTTTCACCAGCCAGCAGGGTCTTTCGCACGTCCTTGCCCGATATGAACACGGGCTTTTCTTCGTCGTGGTTCTCCATGAGGTCCACCCGGCCAAGCGACTCGTAGTAGGCAGCAAAGCCGACGTTGACCGTCTGTATGTCGAGCTTGCCGTTGAGCTTGCCGAAGATCTCCTGGGCATCAAAGTCACCCCAGATGGCTGAGCCGTCGGCGAAGGGCGCGTCGGCGTGTTTACGGCCGATGATGATGTCGGTAAAGCCGTAGTTCTGACGGTAGATGCCGTGCATGACGGCTTCTTTCGGGCCGCCGTAGTACATCTTGATATCAAGACCGAGTAGCAGGACGCGGTCGGGAACCGAGTCGTCCCTCGCGTCCCACAGTGCCGGGTCGCTGTCGCCTTCGCCTATGCCACGCGATTCGATCAGGGCCTGGTAGGTCTGCATCCTCACCTCGGCGTTGACGTCGTCGCCCTTGGTCTCGCCCACGAGCGGGTTGAGACAGGCGCCGGCGTTAAGACCCTGCTTGAGCAGCGACTCCAGTCCGTACACCAGTGCGTACTCGTGGGCGCGGTGCAGGGGGTTACGGGTCTGAAAGGCCACCACGCGCTCCCAGCCGAGGCCTGCGAGCATCTCCCTGACCTCCAGGGGGGATTTTACCGAGGCGCCGAAAGCCGGGTTCGTGGGCTGGGGAAGCACGCGTATCGAGCCACCCAGCAGGTGGCTGCAAGCGGCGTCACCCTTGAGTGCCATGTCGGCTCCCGGGTGGTCTTCGCGGCTGGTGCCATAGACGCTTTCGAGGTAGCGGGGCTTGTCCCACTCGTACACGTCTGTCAGTTCAAGTATAGCCACCAGGTCGCCGTCGGGTGATTCCAGCGCCACCGACTGGCCGGCCGAAAGCGTGGCCGCCAGCTCTGCGCTCACGGGCAGGGCCATGGGGATGGTCCAGGCGTAGCGCTCACCGTTGTTTTCGATGACGCCTTCGTCGAGTGAAAGATTCCACGCGGCCTCTCCCATGGGGCCCTCCAGCGGGCTCAAGGCGCCGTCGCCGAAGCGGTAGACCGTAGACAAATCTGCGGCCGAAACGGGCACGCGGGTGAGCGAGGCGGCCTCGCTGGCAAAGCTATCGAGGTCGGCTTTGGCTACTGTTCGGTTTACCGGGGTGCTGAGTCCGCCGTGGGGCGAGATAAGGTCGGGCATGTTGATCTCCTCGAAAGTGTAGTTAATCGCGCACTTTAGACCATGCGGACGACGGATCCAAATCCTTGCCGCGGGGACGTCCGGTGGACCGGGAGGACGACCGGTTGGGGATGAACACCGCGAACCAGCGGTTTACAGGTGGATGTAGCCAGCCCAGGTCCAGTAGAAGCGCACCGTGAGGTTGAACACCACCCAGCCGGTGGCGCCCATAATCGCGCCGGGCAGGATGATGTCGCGCAGGCGCAGAAAGCCCGACGAATAGGCTATGGCGTTAGCCGGTGTGCCGATGGGAAACGCGAAGGCCAGTCCCGCCGGAATGGCGATAAGCGGCGCTATGGTGGCGGGTACCAGGCCTATGGTGTCGGCCATTCCAAGGCCCATGGGCATCATCAACGCCACCACGGCCGAGTTGCTTATGGCCTCGGTGAGCAGCCAGGAACTCGCCGACAGGGCGGCGACGGCGCTCGTGGGGCTGTCGGCCATCAGGCCCAGGGTGCGCTGGGCCATCCAGGTGGCGGCCCCCGAATCGTTGAGCGCCGCGCCCAGGCAGATCGCGCCGCCGTACATCAGGATGATGCCCCAGTTGACGTATTCCTCCACGTCGCGCCACTTGACCAGCTTGAACACGAACAGCAGCACGATGGCGCCTATGGCCACGTTGGCGAGCCCGAGGTCGTGCCCGGCCAGCACCCAGGTGGCCACGGTTCCCAGCATTACGGCTCCTATGGCCTTTTCGTCGCGGCTTATGGCACCCAGTTTTGCCACTTTTTCGGCCAGCGCCGTCTCGGCGTCGGCCACGCTGTCCTGGTCGATGGGAAAAAACCTCGTTATGACCAGCCAGCCCACCCCCAACATGATCACCACCACCGGCAGTGCCCTGAGCGTCCAGTCGAGAAAGGTAAAGGGGTTCGTGCCCTCGTACTGCTCCAGTATGCCCAGGGCCAGCGGCGCGCGTCCCCCGCCAAGCAGGGTGGCCACGCCTCCTATGGTCGAGCCCCAGGCCAGCGCCAGGAACAGGGCCTTGGCATAGCTGCTGCGGCGCTGCCTGAGCTTGAGCACCATGACGATCTCCATGATGATCGGAAAGTTCATGGCCGCCACCGCGTGCTCGGACATCCAGAAGGCCATGAAGGCGTTCATGAGAAAGACCGCGCAGAGCAACGAGCGGGGGCTGTGACCGAAGCGTTGCAGGAAGAGCAGACCCAGTCGCGTGGACAGGCCCGACTTCATCAGGCAGGCAGCCAGTATGAAGGCGCCCATGATGAAGAACACGGCAGAGTTGCCAAAAAGAGAGTAGGCCTGCTCGGCCGGCATTATGCCCGTGAGCGGGATGAGGGCTATTGCCATCAGGCTGGTGATCATCAGCGGCAACACGTTGAGAACCCACCAGGTCAGGCACAGGGCGAATACCGCCATGGCCTTGCGCCCCTCTTCGGAGAGGCCCTCGGGAGTCTCCATGCTGTACACCAGCGCAAACAGGCCCAGGCCCAGCAGCAGGCGCAGGGGGCGGTTCAGTCGACTGAGCAGCACCAGGGCCAGGGGCCGGGTGTCGACCACGTATTGTTTGCTGGTGTTTTCCTGGCTCATGGCCTTATCGGCTGACGCCCCTCGGCTGTAGCCGCGTTCTCTTGCGCGGCCGACGGGCGGTTCAGAGCTGGGAGGAATCGAAAGAGTCGCTCACCTGCTTGACCCGCAGGCGACGCCTGAACCGCGAAAGGCTGCGGGCCGCGCGGCCACCCAGCCTTGAACGGTAGAAGCTGCTCACCGCGACGTCCAGTTTAGCATCATCCCCGGCAAAGAATCGAGCTTCGAGAGGGGTCACGGCCTGGCCGAGGTCGCGCAGCCACTGCAGATTGAGCCTCGCCTCGCGCGCAGCCTTGTACAGGTGAGCGTATACGGGCACCACGTCGTCGGGGTCGGTCAATGGGTGGGCGGCCAGGCTGGCCAGGTCAGATGGGCGGTGCAGCGAGAGAACCGGCAGCACGCCCAGTGAAACCAGCAGGTCGATACCCTCGATGGTCGAGGTCGGTTCTTCCAATCCCACCATGAGGTCGCTCCATACGGTTCCGCGCGGAAATACCCGCGCCGCTCGCTCAAGGGCGGCCTGGGTCTGCTCGCGGGTCACCTGCGTGCACCTGTCCGCGCAGGCCCTGGCCTGGCTCTTCTCGTCGAAGGTAAAAAGCGGGTAGTTTACAGCGTCCACGCCAGCGGCATAGGCTCGGTCCACCCATCCGGCATCGCTCGGCGGGCTCACCTGTATGGCCACCAGGGTATCAAAGTGCTGCTTGACCGCCTTAACGTAAGGCTCAAGCAGGGCGAAGCCACCGTCGTCGTCGTGGTAATGGCCGGTGCGAAAGTAAATGAACTCGACCGCGCCTTCGTCGAAGGCCGCGCGTATTACTTCGAGCACTTCTTCCAGGGGCCAGGGCTTGCGACGAGTGGCGCCGCGGTTGCGGCGGGCGGGGCAGAGCACGCAGGGCTTGCTCTTGCCCGCAAACGAACAGGCGCTGGCCGGGTCTATGGCGAGAAAGTCGCCGTGCAAGAGCCCCAGCCGGTTCATCTTTGTGCCTGCCGAAGTTGTCTTTGCGTAGAATTCGGGCCGGCCCACCACGCTCACCGGCACCGGTGTTGAGTCGTCGCCGGTGCGCAGCAGAAAGCGATCGTTTTCAACAGTAAGTCGATGTCGCGAGCCGCCGTCTCCGCCCTTGTCTACCTGGCAGCTGGCCACGAGGTCGCCGGGCAGCAACAGCTCGACCAGGTTGTCGCCGCCGGGCTCGGTGCCGGCGGCCGCCAACTCGGCTGCTTCCAGTCCCTGCTCGAGCCTGAGCCCGCGCATGGCCAGCTCCAGCTTGAGGTGGGCCGAGCTGGCGTTCAAGCCTGCTCGCCTCGCAGCAGCCAGGCCAGGCACAGGCAGGCGGCCTCGCAGGCGGCGGCCTGTTCGAGGCCGGGCTCGTTGTGGCCGGAAGCAGATGGTGGATCTTCAGGAGTTAGCTTGTCGGAGGGCAGAAGCGCCATTGAGCTGGTAGCCTGCCCGTTTGCGTGGCCGTAGCAGGCAACGGGTGTACCGGCTTCCAGCAGACCGGCGGCCATCTCCATGCAGTCGGGACCAAGGAGCGCGCAGTCGCCCTCGTAGCGCTGGTCGTAGCCTGGCTCGCGGTCCACCGTGACACCCGAAGCGGCCAGGTAATCGGCCGCCGTCTGCTGGCCGGGCGTACAACCTGGCACCAACACGCGGGCGGCGAGCAGGCGCTCTTGTCCGGCGATTCCAATCTCGGGCAGGATCACCTGCCTCGAATAACGTTCGAGCTGTTCGTCGCTGAGCGACATGACAGTTCTATTCTATTACGTTTTTCTCGATGGGTTCGACCTTGACTCCCTTGCCGGCCAGCCACTCCATCGCGTGGTGTATTTCATCGCCGTCCCCGTCGAGTTCCAGCGCCACTATGCCAATGTGGTCGCTGACCGAGGCTCCGCGAATGTTGGTGACCACCTTGAACTTGTGTCCGAGCTGGTAAATCAGGGGTTCTTTGATCTTTTCCTGGCTGTAGGTCAGGTAGAAACGCTGCAGGGCCATGGCTTCCTCCTCATTGATTGCGGGTCTGTTTGCGGTTTTTCCAGCCCATCCAAAGGTTGGTTGAAAGGTAACGGTCTCCAAAATCAGGGAAAATCACGACCAACAATCCCTCGTCCAGCTGCCGGGCAACCTCCAGGGCTCCACAGAGGGCGGCGCCGCTGGATTGCCCGACCAGCATACCCTCGCTGGCAGCGATATCGTACACCATGTCGTAGGCGTCGTCGGTGGCCACGCCGATCTTGGAGTCAAGTTCCTGCTCCTTGAAGATACCCGGCACGATCGAGCTCTCCATGTGCTTGAGCCCTTCGATGCCGTGAAAGGCGTCGGCCGGTTCAACGGCGATCACCTGCACGGCCTCGTCCTGGCTTTTTAGATAGCGGCCGGTGCCCATCACCGTCCCCCCGGTGCCGATACTGGCCACGAAATGGGTAATGGCGCCGTCGGTTTGCTCCCAGATCTCAGGCCCGGTGGTCAGGTAGTGTGCCTCGGGGTTGGCCTCGTTGAAATACTGGTCGGGCTTGAACCACTTGTCGGGCTCGGCCTCGTACATTTCGCGGCACATCAGCAGCGCGCCGTCCGAACCCTCCAAGGGGTCGGAATACACCGGAGTGGCGCCGTAGGCCGTCACCACGCGCTTGCGTTCGATAGACACGTTGGCGGGCATGACCAGGGTAACCGGAAAGCCCAGGGCCGCCCCGACCATGGCCAGGGCTATGCCGGTGTTGCCCGAAGTGGAGTCGAGTATGGTCTTGCCCGGGGCGAGTCTGCCTTCATCCAGTCCGCGCCTGAGCATGTTCCACGCGGCCCGGTCCTTGACCGAGCCACCGGGATTGAAGCCCTCCAGCTTGGCGTAGATCTTAACGCCGTCGGCCACGCCTTCGCGCAGCCGCTGGATTTCAACCAAGGGGGTGTTTCCCACCAGGTCACAGACGGTCCCGGCCGTGTGGGCCGCGACGCTTACGGGCGTTGAACTCACCGCTGTCGAGCGCCTCAGCTCAAAGACCGCGTGCCACCGGCGATGGCGGGCACTATCGACACCTCGTCGCCGTCCTTTACGGGGGAGGCCAGGTTGTCGAGAAAACGAATGTCGTCGCCGTTCACGTAGACGTTCACAAAACGGCGTACCGAGCCGTCGTCTTCGCAGATCCTGCCTTTCAGCCCGGGGTGGTTCTTGTCGAGATCGTCGAGCAGCTCGGCTATCGAATTGCCTTCTACGGGCACAGTGTCGGCACCGTCGGTGAACTTTCTCAGCGGCGTGGGAATTCTTACTTCAACTGGCATGGTTTTACTGGTCTCCTTGTTCCTGTTGTTGGCCTTATCGAGTCAGCTTACTGGCAGGTGGCCGGGCGGGCAATCACGGCCCGGCGTTTTTCGCCGTTGCGGTTGGCTTCAGGCCAGCGAGGCGTACAGTTCGTCAAAATCTCCCAGCCTGGCCGGTATCACGTGCGGCTCCCTCACGCTGGCGCTCACCGCCTCTATGGTCTTGTAGCCGTTGCCCGTAATGCTGATAACTATCGACTCGTCGCGCGGTATGCGGCCGGTATCTATCAACTTTTTTGTAACGGCAACGGTCGTACCGCCGGCCGGCTCGGTAAAAATACCCTCGGTGCGGGCCAGCAGCTTGATGCCGTCCACTATTTCTTCGTCGGTCACGCTCTCGCCCCAGCCGCCGTGCGAGCCGCGCACGGCCTTGAGCACGTAGAAACCGTCGGCCGGGTTTCCTATGGCTATCGACTTGGCGATGGTGTCGGGCTTGACGGGCTCGATGAGCTCGCTGTCGGCGTGCAGGGCGTTGATGACCGGCGCGCAGCCCGACGCCTGGGCCGAGTAAATAGACCAGGGCTCGTCGGCCACCAGTCCCAGGCGGGTAAACTCTTCGAAGGCCCTCGCCACCTTGGGCAGTATGGTTCCGCCGGCGGTGGGCACCACTATGTGCCGGGGCAGTTTCCAACCCAGCTGCTCGGCAAGCTCGAAACCGTAGGTCTTGGCGCCCTCGGTGTAGAAGGGCCGCAGGTTGATGTTGACGAAGGCCCAACGGTACTTGTCGGCTATCTCGGCGCACAGCCTGTTGACATCGTCGTAGTTGCCCTTGATGGCCACTGGTACGGGATCGTAGATGACCGAGCCGATGACCTTGCCCTGCTCGAGGTTGTCGGGAATGAAGATGAAACATTTCAACCCGGCGCGCGCCGCGTGGGCCGAAACCGAGTTGGCCAGGTTGCCCGTCGACGCGCAGGCCACGGTGTCAAAGCCCAGCTCCACGGCCTTGCTTATGGCCACCGACACCACGCGGTCCTTGTAGGAGAAGGTCGGGTGGTTGCAGGAGTCGTCCTTGACGTAGAGCTCTTCGACCCCCAGTTCGCGGGCCAGCCGATCGGCTTTTACAAGCGGCGTCCAGCCCGAGTACAGGCCTATGGTGGGCTCGTTCTCCACGGGCAGCAGCTCGCGGTAACGCCACAGGTTCTGTGGTCGCGACTCGATGAGCTCCCTGCTTATGACCGAGGCGATGGCGTCGTAGTCGTACTCCACCTCCAGGGGGCCGAAGCAGTACTCGCAGACGTGCTCGGGGCCGATTTCGTATTTTTCGCCGCACTCGCGGCAGGTCAGTCCTTTTACGAAAGCCATGATTCCTGTCTCCGCTGTTCTGTTTCCTGCACTTGCAGGAGGTCTAGTCCGGTAACCGCCGTGGCGCAGATGCATCCCGGTCTTGGCCGAAACTCCACGCTGCGCCAGCGTGGCTGCTTGATCTGAAATATTCTCATGCACCCGCCGAGGGCACGCGCGGGGTCTGCGAGCACCCGCGAGGCTTCGAGCGCCTGCAGCGAGCCTATGACGCCGGCAACCGGGCCCAGCAGGCCCAGCTCGCCACAGCCCTGGCCGGTGGCGCCGGCCGTGTTGCCAGGCGAGGCGTCCCCGGGCGGAAAGACACACTCCAGGCAGGCCGAGCGCCCCGGCATCACCGTCATGAACTGCCCGCCCATGCGGGCTACGCCGGCGTGGCAGAAAGGCGTGCCGCTGACAAGCGCCGTGCGGTTGATGACAAACTTGCTGGCCGGGTCGTCGCAGGCGTCGATGACGAAATCGTGGCCTTCAAACAACGCAGGCGCGTTATCCTGGTCAAGCCGAAGGGGCAGGGCGCTGACCTCGAGGTCGGGGTGTTTGGCCAGCAGTGCGAGTCGGGCCTGCTCGGCCTTGTTGCGACCCAGGGTCGAGCGGTCGAACAACAGCTGCCGTTGCAGGTTGGACAGCTCAACGCGGTCGGGGTCGATCAGGGTCAGGGCGAAACCCGGCGTTGCAGCAAGTGCCGAGGCCGCCGGGCAGCCCAGGGCACCGGCGCCCACTATGAGCACCCGTCTCCTGTTATTCTGTGGCTGTCGTTCGCGCAACAAAAAACCCCTTCCATCGGCCTTTACTTGCGTGGCCAGGAAGAGGTTTGAGTAACCGTTCCCGCCCCATTTTCCGCATCTGCCACCGGGGCAGGCGTAGGAATTAGCACCTGCACTTCCCCGCGGGGAAGCCGGCTGCTGTGGTTTCAACGGGCCTAATCCCTCCACCACTCGCAATAAGGCAGCCCAAGAGTAGCGCTTGGCCCGGGGGCTGTCAAAAGGGCTGTTACTGCTGCCGCTTACCCGCAACTCCGCTGAGCGCCTGGATGCTGCTGCAAGCCAGGCCGGGCTTGATTCGCGGCGCTCCTGCGTGCAAGTGTGTCGCCATGCACAACAAGCCGCTTGCGCTCGACGGGTCGTTTAATTTCAGGGATATCGGTGGCTACAGCACGGCGTCGGGTCAGTCGGTTCGCCGCTCTATCGTTTACCGGGCCGACACACTGCACCGCCTGAGCAACAGTGACGCGCGCGTGCTCGAGGGCCTTGGCATCGTGAGGGTCGTAGACCTGCGCAGCGATCTGGAACTGCAGCGCGACGGGGTGGGAGTGTTCGTGGAGGGCAGGGGTATTCACGTGCACGCGCCGCTGGTGGAGGTTTCGCTCAGCCCCTTCGACAGCGACATAGACTGGGGCCAGCTCGACCTGCGCGAGCGTTACATCGAGATGCTCGAGGTCGGTACAGCGGCGGTGCGCGAAGTCTTCGAGTCGGTGGTGGGCGACCTGCTGCCGCTGGTGTTTCACTGCACCGGCGGCAAGGATCGCACGGGCGTGGTAGCGGCCCTGCTGCTGCGCACGCTGGGGGTCAGCGACGCGGTGATAGAGCAGGACTACAGCGACTCGGAGCGTTACCTCGCGCCGGTCATAAGCAAGCACCGCGGCGCGCTGGAGGGCGAGGGACTGGCCGACGACGTGATAGCCTACCTGTGCTCGAGTCCTGCCTCGAGAATGCGCTATACTCTGGAACAACTCGACCGGCGCTGGGGTTCGACGGAGAACTACCTGCTGCAGGCCGGGGTGGATCGGGCTACGCAGGACGCGTTGCGCGATAAGCTGCTGGCCTGACGTTCAGCTACCCGCCAGTCGTTCGCGGGCTTCGCGCGCGGCCGAGGTCTGCGGGTACTCGTCGAGCACGAAGTGGAAGCGCAGGTTCGCCGCAGCCGTGTCGCCCGTTCGGCGGTAGTAGTCACCCACGTACAGTTCCTGGTCGGCCAGGTTCTCGTAGCACTCGGTCTTGCGAAAACCAGCCAGGGTGGCCCACACCGAGTCGGCGTACCTGAGTATCACCCGGTCGAAGTGCAGTATGGCGTTGACCGATGAGCTCTTGTCCCTGTCGGCCGAGCTCGCCTGGTCGAGCCAGCACATGCCCGTGATGTACTGCGAAAAAGCAATGGCTTTGCTGGCAGGATAGCGTCGCTCGAAGTCTTCGAAGGCGCTCACCGCCTGGTCGTAGTTCCGGCCGAGGTAGAATGCGTGGGCTACGCGCAGCCTGGCCAACTCGGCGTGCTCAGAGAACGGGTGCTGGTCGAGCAAACGACCGTATTCTTGTACTGCGAGTATATAGTGACCCGATTCGAAGGCCTGTGCCGCGCTCACCGCGAGGTCGGTTTCCATGGGCGGTGGGGGAGTCGAGCAGCCAGCGGCCGATAACAGCAGCAGGCAGGCAAGCAGGCCAGTGGGCAGCCGCCCCGCAGTCACAGCGGATAACCCTTGTTGGACGTGTTTCACAACCCGCAATGTAGCGGCTGGGGCCGGCAGGGTCTACAGTGGGCCGGCTCACAGGGCTGGGCGAGGTGTATGGCTGATACCAGGCTGCAGATAGTGGTTGGCAAGGGTGGCGTGGGCAAGTCCACTGTCGCGGCGGCACTGGCCTTGGAAAGAGCCGCGCGCGGTGGACGGGTGCTGGCGCTCGAATTGGGCGGCAGCGGCGGGCTGGCGCGGGCGCTGGGCGTTGAGTCCTCGTCCAACCCGGTAAAGACAAGCCAGGCCGCGCCGCCGGGCGAAGTCTACGTGGCCTCGGTGGACGGTCAGGCGGCACTATCGGAATACCTGGCCCTGATGGTGCCCGTGCGACGATTGCTGCACGGGGTGACGGCCAGCCGTTTTTACAAGGCCTTTGTCAGTGCCGCGCCGGGGCTGAGAGAATTGATGGCAGTGGGCAAGGTCTGGTATGAGTGCCAGAAGACCAACGATGACGGCAGCCCGACCTGGACTACGGTTATAGTCGAGGCCGGCGCTACCGGACACAGCTTGCGCTACCTGCGCATGCCCGAGGTGGCTGCGCGCACTTTTGCCTCAGGGCTGGTACACAGGGAGGCCGTCAGGGTGGGCGACATGCTGCGCGATCCCGATTACTGCCGCGTGCACGTGGTGGCCTTGCCCGAGCAGATGCCCTTGTCCGAGGCCAGCGAGGTGCTGGTCGCGCTCGACGAAGAACTTGGCATGGAGGTGGGCAGGCTCATCGTCAACCGTTGCCGGCAGGCCGCACCGTTCGGGGCTGAGGGATTGCACCGGAAGTTGGCGGCCTTGGCATTGAGTGGGCCCTCCAGCGGTCTGGCTGCCGTCCTGGCCGATCTGGCAGCACGAGAGCTGTCCTGGCTTGCGATACAGCAGCGCGGTCTTGAGCGCATAGAGCGCAACAGCGGGTGCCGGGTGCTGAAGCTGCCCTTGCTGGCGGTAGAAGAGTTCGGGCCGGCTGAGCTCGGCCGGCTCGCCGGGGTGCTGGCCGGAGAACCGGGTATCAACGATGGTGGGTCAACCTCGCCATGAGCGTGGCCGGCCTGCTGACAGAGCACCGCGTGATCGTCTGCGTGGGTAGCGGCGGAGTGGGCAAAACCACAGTCGCCGCGGCCCTCGCTTTGCGAGCCGCCGCCGAGGGCAAGCGCGCGATGGTTCTCACTATCGACCCGGCCCGTCGGCTTGCCCAGGCACTGGGGCTGGACACACTGGCCAGCGGTGGACAGCGGGTGAGCGATGAGGCGCTGGCCGCGGCCGACTGTCGCGTGAGCGGTGCGCTCAGCGCCGGTATGCTCGAGCAGAAGAGCGCCTGGGACGACTTCATCCGCCGCAGCGCGGCCTCCGACGAAATAGCGGAGGCCATACTGGCTAACGAGTTCTACGGCCACCTGTCGGTGTCCTTCGCCGGTTCAGCCGAATACATGGCGGTTGAGGAACTCGCGCGCATAGTCGACTCCGAGCAGTACGACGTGGTTGTGCTCGACACGCCGCCAACGGCCCACGCGCTGGACTTTCTGCTCGCGCCCCGGCGCCTACGCAAGTTTCTTGATCGTTCGTTGCTGGGATGGTTGGTCAAGCCGTCGATCGCGGTAGGAAGGGTGGCGTGGAAGACCGCACGGCGCAGCCTCGGCTATGTACTCGACCGGCTCGAGGAGGCTACCGGGGCCCAGGCCCTGGCCTCGATAGCCGAGTTCTTCGTGGCCATGGATTCCTTGTTTGACGGTGTCGCTGAGCGCGGGGCCAGGGTGAGCGCACTGCTCGAAAGCGAGGAGACAGCCTTCGTGCTGGTGGCCGGACCCGACGACAGGGTGCTCGACGAGAGCGGCTACCTGCAGCGGCGCATGGCGGAGCTGGGTGTTCCCCTGAGGGCGGTGGTGGTCAACCGCCTGGCCGTGTGCCCACAGAAACCCGACGCCCGGGCCCGCGCCGAGGCGGCAGTATTGCTCGATGGTATGGATTCGGACGATCTGGCGCGCGGCTGGCTGCTACAACTGTGGGACGATGCCTGGCGCGTAAGCCAAGGCCAGGAACTGCGGCTGGAGGCCTTCGAGGCCCAGCTGCCGAGCGAGGTGAGAGTGGCCAGGGTGCCCGAAATGGACCACGACCTGCACGAGCTGTCCGACCTCGGCTCGGTGGCCGCCAAACTGTAGGGAGGGGAGGCGCACGGTGGGGCGGAGCGACAGGGGTGTTTCCTGCCCGCTGGTCCAAAGCCTTTTTTGAGCTGGACATCGTCAACAACGCGCAACAGGGCGTCATTGCCGGCTCTTACAATACCCCGGGCTGGCCAGGTTCGCGTAGATCAGGGGCCAACGAGGACTCCCGCCACAAGTGCCCAGCCTGTGGGCAACGATATGGGAGTACCCACGATTCCTCCCGAGTTGACCCCTGTAAGGGTGGCTCCAAACAGGTCCGCGCCGGTCAGTGTCGCGCTGAACAGGTCAGCGTTGGTCAGGTCCGCGTTGGCCAGGGTCGCGCCGGTCAGGTCCGCGCTGGTCAGGTTCGCGACGGTCAGGTCCGCGCCGCTCAGGTCCGCGTTGGTCAGGTCTGCTTGGAATATGTACGCGCCGCTCAGGTTCGCGCCGGTAAGGTTCGCGCCGGTAAGGTTCGCGCCGGCCAGGTTCGCGTTGACCAGGATCGCGCCGCTCAGGTCAGCGTTGGTCAGGTTTGCTTGGAATATGTTCGCGGTGTTCAGGTCCGCGCCGGTAAGGTTGGCGCCGGTCAGGTTCGCGTTGACCAGGATCGCGTTGGCCAGGTTCGCGTTGGCCAGGTTCGCGCCGACCAGGTACGCGGTGTTCAGGTCCGCGCCGACCAGTGTCGCGTTGGTCAGAATCGCGGCGTACAGGTTCGCGAAGACCAGGTCCGCGCCGGTCAGGTCCGCGCCGGTCAGGTTCGAACCCGGGCCCACGAGGTAGCCGTTCACAATCGACCAGTCTGTGGGCAACGCTGCGGGAATACCCACGATTCCTCCCGAAATCACGCCGGTAAGGTTCGCGCCGGTCAGGGTCGCGCCGGTCAGGGTCGCGTCGGTCAGGGTCGCGTCGGTCAGGTCCGCGCTGCTCAGGTCCGCGCCGGTCAGGTTCGCGCCGGTACCCACGAGGTATCCGTTCACAAGTGCCCAGCCTGTGGGCAACGCTGCGGGAATACCCACGATTCCTCCCGAAATCACGCCTGTCAGATTCGCGCCGATCAGGGTCGCGCCGGTCAGGGTTGCGTCGGCCAGGGTCGCGTTAGCGAGGTCGGCGCCGGTCAGGTTCACGCCCACGAGGTCCGCGCCGGTCAGGTCCGCGCTGGGCAGGTTCGAACCCGGCCCCAGGAGGTAGCCGTTCACGACGACCGCAAGTGGTGTGCATGTAGCTGTCGGGACATCCCAACTGCCTCCCGCTTGAGTGCATACAGCCGCATTGTCTGTCGTGATGTCGACCGACGCGACTCCGTTATTGAATGCTGTTGGCACGAGAACATCGACGCAGGTAGTCAAGTCGTCGGTACAGGTCTCAAGGTCTGCCGGGCAGCCAGTAACGGTTCCGCCCGCAAGCAGCGTGGCGACTTCGGCTACGTCGGTCGTGATACGCGCGTCCATCGACGCCTGGTCGCCCTCGCTCGGGCAAACCCCTACGCCCGCCTTTTCCTCTACCTTTGTCCACTTTTCTGAAAACTTCGTCTCGCACTTGCTGTAGTCTGCGGGGCTGTTCTTGGCCACAGCCTTGGCATCGGCCTTCAACCGGCAGGACGAATACTTGCTGGATTCTTTGAGCTTACCCATCTCGCACTTTCCTGTCTTGTCGGGACCAGCCAGCGCAGGACCGGTGACCAACGCGGTCACGGCTAAGGAGCTGAAAACCAAAGAGGTGCAAGATTTAATAGACATGATTTGAATCCCCCCGGACAAACTTTTCGTATCAATACGCTGTGCTCAGGCTGGCCTGCTGGCTCAAACGCGAAAAACGTTAGTCGCTGTAACTATGCATCAACTAAGAGCTGTAAGTAAAGTGAATCACCGTATCCTGTCCCGGTTTCAGCAGAAAAAGCTGCCCCAGGGCGCCCCCCCCCCCCCCCCCTCCCCCGGCGCCCCGCCCCCCCCGCCCCCCCCTCCCCCCCCCCCCCCCCGTCCCCCCTCCCCCCTTCGCCCCACTCCCCCCGCCCCCCCCCCCCCCCCGCCGCGCCGTCATC
>JACNKC010000127.1 GCA_014382245.1 Pseudomonadota bacterium
GAATGCGGTAGCTCTCCTTGTCGAGAAAAATTACCCGCTTGCCGTATGCGTACTGCGGAAGCAGCGACACTCCCTCGACCACCCATACGTCCCTGGGCTCCCAGAGGTCGGCGTGCACGAAATCACCCGATCCCTCGCCCCACTTAACGGGCAGGTGCTCTGAGTGGAAACTGCCGAGGATCTTTTTCTCGCCGAGGAACTTCCAGTCCATCCAGCCCACCTTACCGGCGTAGCCTGCGTAGCTGTCCATGTCGG
The DNA here is from genome assembly GCA_014382245.1 of Pseudomonadota bacterium. Lineage (GTDB taxonomy): Bacteria > Desulfobacterota > Binatia > UBA1149 > UBA1149 > UBA1149. The sequence continues at coordinate 256 of JACNKC010000127.1, forward strand.
TGTCCTGTCCAAACAGAGCGTCAGAACGCTGGGCCGAAGACAGCCGGCGCACGCGGCGCAATTGCGGCAGGTAGAGCCAGGTGTCGTCCTGTCGCGAAGCTTCCTTGTAACGGAAGAGCAGGAAGCCGACACCCTTGAGATCGAAGGGCTCGAGCAGTGGGTACATCGCTTCCTTGTAACGCACCTTGTCGGGGTTATCCGGAATGACGGGAAGGGGTTCAACCTCGGTGCGTTCGTACCAGGACATGCGACGGATGTGATCGATGAGAAAGTGACGTTCGACTGTCAGCGGGTGGCCGTTTCTGCCGACAGCGCCGGTGTCGCAGTCAAAGTTACGCAGGTCGAGGTCGTCCACGCGTATGGTGGCGTTGAAGTTGAACATCAACTTGGTCGCAACCGTGGGATCGTTGGTGTCAACCTGCGGAAACGGCAGCCCCGCCACGTGGTTGCGGATTTCCTTGCGGTCCTCGGACAGCTCCACCTGGGACGAGTATTTTTCGGTGGCCTCCATGAACGGAGGGGGCATGGTCACGGTTGCGTACTCACCCACGCGAATCTTCACGCCGCGGTCTACTGTCCACAGCATGGCCGGACTGAGCAAGTCCGAGTAGTCGTGGATGTTGGTAGTGTCGATGAGCAGGCCGGGCTCGGGGATTTTCTGTTCCGCGGCCGAAGGAGCCGGGGCAAGGAATCCGGGGGCCAGCAGGGTCACCAGGGCAAGCAGGCAGATGGTCTTCGCGGGTCTATTCACAGGTTTCTCCGGTTGCGTATGCCCGCCGCTTCAATGGCAACGGGTCGCCTTGTTTATCCAGCATAGACTGCCCGAATATCCAGCCATTGCAAAAAGTCAGGCCACCCCCCCTTGTGGGGCTGCCGGCTGGGTGCTATCGCAGGGGACATGGCAATTCTGTCGATGAGAAACAGGCCCTTCGACGTCCTGCTGGTGGCGTGGTTCTCGCTGTGTGCGTTTACATCCCTGGTTATGGAAATGTACATTGTTCTGGGTGTCGACCTTGCCGCGGCCACGGACCCGTTGGGGCGGGCCTGGTACTTTTATGCTGCTTCCTGGGACCCGATCTTTCTCGACACCCCGTTGTGGTTGCGCGTCATGTGCGCGATCGACGCTTTTGTCTTTGGCGCCTTCTACCCCCTGCTCGTTTACGCGTTGGTAAGAGGGCTTAACTGGATACGCATCCCGGCGCTGCTCTACTCCGCCGCGATTGTCTACTCCACGCTGGTTTACTTCGCTGTTGAAGTTATCGGTGAATCGGGGCGTGCCGACCTCCTGATGGTGTTCGTGATCAACCTGCCCTACACCGTGTTTCCGCTGGCACTGGCCTGGCGGATGAGGATGCCCGAACCCTTTGCCGTGGGCGAGGGGGCGTCGTCCAACGGCCTGGGCTTTACGCCCGGATGATGTCTGTAGAAGATGAAACGCACTGAAAAGGGAGGAACGCGATGATGGATGTATTCTGTGCGGGGGGAGCCACGGGCTGCTGCTTGTCGGTATTGCTTGCGGCGAAGGCGCTGGCCTCGGTGTTCCTGTCGGTACTGTTCCTGCAGTCGGCGATTGACAAGCTGATCGATCGAAGCGGCAACCTCGAGTGGCTTACCGGCCACTTTGCTTCGTCGCCCTTGTCGGGAGTCGTGCCCGCAATGCTCACAACCGTCACCCTGCTCGAGCTGGCCGCGGGCCTCGCGTCGGGAGCCGGCGCAGTGGTGTTGCTCGCGGGTGGCTCGGCCGCGTTGGCGATCTGGGGCGTGTTGTTGTCGGCAGTGTCGCTGCTGGCGTTGTTCTTCGGTCAGCGGCTGGCAAAGGACTACGAGGGCGCCGCGGTACTGGCGGGCTATTTTCTGCTGGTGCTGTTCACCCTTTACCTCTACTCGATCCAGGGGCCAGGTCCCGGGGTGAGCGCTTGAGCGCAACGCGCGAAGGTCGTAGCCTTGGCCGATGGCAGGTCTTAACGAACACTACTTGAAGTTGGCGGCAGGCTACCTGTTTCCGGAAATAGGTCGCCGTGTTTCCACATACCAGGAGTCCAACCCGGCTGCTGACCTGATCCGCCTGGGCATAGGCGACGTGGTGCTGCCGCTGCCCGACGCCGTGCGCGAGGCCATGCACGCGGCGATAGATGAAATGGGGAGCGCCGAGGGGTTTCGCGGCTACGGTCCCGAGAAGGGCTACGATTTTCTTCGCGAGGCCATCGTTCGCGAGGAGTTCGCGCCCCGCGGCGTCACGATATCCGCCGAGGAGATTTTTGTTTCCGACGGCTCCAAGTGCGACAGCGGAAACATCCAGGAAATATTCTCCAGCGACGCCAGCCTGGCGGTGCCCGATCCGGTGTACCCGGTGTACGTGGACACCAATGTCATGGCGGGACGAAGCGGCGAGGCTGACGCGCAGGGGCGCTACGCCGGCATAGAGTACCTGCCGTGTACCGCCGAGAACGGCTTCGTACCCTCGCCCCCGGACAAGGCGGTGGACCTCGTCTACCTCTGCTTTCCCAATAATCCTACCGGCAGCGTGGCGTCGCACGAGCTGCTTGAACAGTGGGTTGCCTGGGCAGGCAAGCACGGCGCGGTGCTTCTCTACGATGCGGCCTACGAGGCCTTTATCACCGACGACTCCTTGCCGCACTCGATCTTCGAGATCGATGGCGCGCGCGAAGTGGCAATTGAGTTTCGAAGCTTTTCGAAGAGCGCTGGCTTCACCGGTACGCGTTGCGCCTACGTGGTTATCCCCAACGAGTTGAAGGGCGACGCCGGTGGCAGCCGCGTGTCGGTTGCCAAGCTGTGGAACCGCAGGCACTCGACCAAGTTCAACGGTGTTTCCTACGTCGTGCAACGGGGAGCGGAGGCGGCGTTGTCGCTAGCCGGGCGTGCCGAGACGAGACAGCGCGTGGACTATTACATGGACAACGCCCGCGTCATTCGCGAGGGCCTCGACAAAGTGGGCGTCACGACGTTTGGCGGGGTCAACGCGCCCTACGTCTGGGCGCGGACGCCCGGGGAGGTGTCGAGCTGGGACTTTTTCGACCTGCTTCTCGACAAGGCCAACGTGGTGGGTACACCGGGTTCGGGTTTCGGTGCCTGCGGCGAAGGTTACTTCCGGCTGTCGGCCTTCGGCATCAGCGAGAAGGTGGTCGAGGCGGTCGAGCGTATAAGCACGCGGCTGTAGCGGCCGGCTTACTACAGGCGGCGAGTTTACCTCAGGCTATCATGCGTATGCGTGCGCCGTGGGCCAGCCTGCGGTTGAGCGTGCCGCGGTAGGCGCCCGAAACCGTGCGCAATTCGATCTCGTAAGGCCCCTCGCCGTGTTGGCCGAGATGGAGGCCGAGTTCATTCTTGCTGTCCTCGCTCTCGACCAGCAGCAGCTCGGTGGAGCCCAGGCGGAACCCGGCAGTCCTCAGCCCGTCTTCGGCTATGTAACCAGGGGTTGGCCCGGCCGCGAGCGGTTCCAGTCCGCTGTTTTTCATGGCCGCAAAACGTGACCGGCTACGGTCGAGGTCGGTCACTGCTATGACCACCCGGGCGATGCCCCCCGCGCCGTTGGCGTGACGGCAGGCGTCGCCCGAGGGTGCGCGCAGCTCCCGGTCGCTCACGTCGCTCATCAGGAAGGGCAGGTCTTCCGAGCGAGGCACGGCAAATTCCCAGGCCAGGTCTCGGCCGTCGGGCAGGCGCCGGCCGCCTGGTACCGGGCCCTCGTAGAACGCCCCCGCGCTTTGGAGCTCGCCTATGGTGCGCTTGCTGTTGTCGCAGAGCAGGGCGAGGTCGGCGAGGCCCTCGGCCCGCGCGCCGTGCGCAAGAAAGCGCCGCTCGATGCGTGGCCGGCTGCCAAATGCGCGCTCGAGCAGCCCCACCCTGGCAAGGGCGCGTAGCCCGTAACGCCATGCCGCGCTCGAGAACGACAGCAGTTCGATGTAGCTGCCGTCGTAAAACGAAATGACCGCGTTGGCAGTGCGGCCGCCGGCGTGGCTGCCGCCTGCCAGGACATTGAAACCCAGTGTACGGTAGTTGTCGGTGGCCTGCTTTATATCGTCAACAACAATTACTGTGTGATCGAGGTTGAGCACGTCAGCGCAACTGCCTGAAGAAGGTTCGCATGTCTTCGACCAGCGCCGCGGGTTCTTCCATGGCCGCAAAGTGCCCGCCACTGTTCATCTCGCTCCAGTGCACCACGTTGTACGCGGCTTCGGCCCAGCGCCTCGGCGGGCGGAACAGTTCCCGTGGAAAGATCGCGCAGCCGGTCGGTACCTTGATCTTCTCGGGTAGCGCACCAAAGCGACCGGCCCTGCGGGTCTCGCAGTACAGTCGCGTGGAAGACGTGATGCTGCCGGTCACCCAGTAGAGGGTTATGTTGGCCAGCAGCTGGTCCTTGGAGAAGCGGTTTTCCACGCGGCCGTCGCAGTCGCTCCACGCGTGAAACTTTTCGACTATCCACGCCGCCAGCCCGGCAGGCGAGTCGTTGAGTCCGTAGCCGAGTGTCTGCGGACGCGTGCCCTGTATGGCCTGGTAGCCTGCGCCTTCTTCCATGAACTCTGCCATGGCCGCGAGGCCCTCGGTTTCGCGATCGCTCAAGCCCTGCATGTCGTCGCCCTCGGGCGGAGCGGCCACTACCATGTTCAGGTGTACGCCGGCGCAGTGCTCGCTGTCGTCCAGGCCCAACCACGAGGTGGCGATTGCGCCCCAGTCTCCGCCCTGGGCCCCGTAGCGCGAGTAGCCCAGGCCTTCCATGAGTTCGGCGTTGCACGCGCCTACCCGCCGGATATCGAAACCGGCTTGCGCCGGCGCTTCCGAAAAGCCGTAGCCCGGTATGGCAGGGCAAACCACGTGGAACGCGTCGGCGGCCTTCCCGCCGTGCGCGGTGGGGTCGGTGAGTGGGCCGATGACGTCCATGAACTCCAGCACCGAGCCGGGCCAGCCGTGGGTGAGTACCAGCGGCATCGCGTCGTCGTGTGGCGAGCGTTGGTGGATGAAGTGCTGCCGGCGTCCGTCAACCAGCGCGGTGTAGTGGTCGAAGGAGTTCAGGCGGGCTTCGACCGCGCGCCAGTCGAAGTCGTTGATCCAGTAGTCGACCAGCTCGCGCAGGTAGCCCAGCTCAGTACCGTAACTCCACTGCGCGTCATCGAGCTGGCCAGGGAAGCGCGTACGCTCGAGCCGCTCGCGGAGGTCGTCGAGCACCGCCTGGTCTACGTCGGCCTTGAATCGTTCAACGTCCACGGGTCAGCCTTCCATGGGGTAGCGTAGTTCGCTCGTGATGCGGTCGCACTCCGCGAGAACGTCGAACGACAGGGTGACAGCGGCGGCGGCGAGGGTGTCGTCGAGCTGTTCGACCGTGGTGGCACCTATTATTGTTGAGCCGGTGAAGTCCTTCGCCAGGGTCCAGGCGGTCGCCAGCGTGAGCGGCGCCATGCCGGCCTCCTCGGCCACGGCCGCCAGGCGGCGCGATGTCTCGAGTGTATTTTCATTCACGAAACGCGCGGTCATCGCGGCGCCGCGCATGGCGTCCTCGCGGTAGAGACTGAAGCGCGCGCCCTTGGGCCAGTTGACGCTACCGTCCTTGCCGCCGTCATACTTGCCGCTGAGCACTCCGCCGCCGTTGGGGCTGTAAGGCAGCAGGCTCACGCCCTCGCGGCGGCACACCAGCGCCAGCTCGTCTTCGAAACGGCGGTTGACCAGGCTGAAGTTGTTCTGGATGGTCTGCATGCGCGGCCCGCCCGACATTTCGGAGGCGGCCAGGCTCTTCATCAGGCCCCAGGCATTTTCGTTACTGCAGCCCACGTAGCGCACCTTGCCTGCTTCGACCACCCTGTCGAGCCCCTCGAGCACTTCGTCGAACGGAAGTTCGTGGTCGGGCCAGTGGGTCTGGTAGAGGTCTATGTAGTCGGTGCCGAGCCGTCGCAGGCTGTCTTCTACCGCGTGCTCGATGGCGTGCCGGTCGAGCGAGGTCTTGCCGTCGCGGCAGGGTGTGACGAACCATCCACCCGAGGGCCCGGCGATCTTGCTCGCGATGATGAGGGAGTCGCGCGACCTGCCTTTCATCCAACTCCCGAGTATCTCTTCGCTGCGGCCGACCCACTTCGCGTCGGGCGGCACGGGGTAGATCTCGGCGGTGTCATAGAAGTCCACGCCGGCGTCGAGTGCGCGGTCGAGTATGGCACGGCTGACCTTCTCGTCGGCCATGCTGCCGAAGGTCATCGTGCCCATGCATATTTCGGACACGGTGAGTCCTGATCTTCCGAGCCTGCGTTGTTTCATGAGCGGGATACGTTCCTTTGGTGGCAAAAGGACCAGGGCAGTCCCCGGCCAGTGGGGCAGCCGTCAACGCGCATCAGTCTGCTACCGGTTCAAGCCTCAGGGTGAGAGGGTGGGGGAAAAAACGTATGAGGAAGTCGCTCGGGTACTTACCTGCTATGACCGCCGCTACTTTCTCGGCCATGTCCGGGGCTGGGGTGCCGCTGACCTCGTACTGCGAAGCGGCAACGCGCAGACCGAGGCTGTCGGCCGTGTTGCCGTTGATACGGTCGGCTGCACGTCCGCCGAGGCGCACGTAGAGCTGGTTGTCCACGACGGCCAACCATACCTTGAACCAGTGCTCGCCCTCACCCTCGCGCTCGGTGCGTAATTCGAGGACATCGCGGTCGGCAAACTCGGCGGGGTTCCAGTCGTCGGCCGTTGCCAGCCCGGCTCCAAGGGTAGATGTCAGCAACAACGAGACGAATATCGGCAGTATTTTTCTCATGCCGCACCTTTCCACGTGGGCGATGTAGTGAAAAGCGAAAGGATTACCGGCAGCAAACACTTGCGAGGGCGCTTGCCCAGGCGTGGTCCAGCCGGGGTGCACGCGGCGGATTTGTGCCATGATTGGAGCAATGTTCGAAGGCATCAAAGGCCGGGTCAGTGGCCGGCAGCTGCTCGCGCTGTTGTTACTCGCGTCGCTGCTGGTGCGAGCGGCGGGTGCCCGCTGGGGCTTGCCCCTGCTCCTTCACCCCGATGAGAACAAGCTCATCGACCCGGCGTTGCGTATGCTCGACAACGGCAGTGCCCACCCGGGCGGCTTCCTTTACCCGTCCTTTTATATCTACGCGCAGGCCGTGGTGGCCGGGTTGCTGCGCGGTTTGTCGGCGCTGGGCGGACGCGCCGCTCCCGAGATGGCCGACTACTACTGGTGGGGTCGCGTGCTGACCGCTGTGCTGGGCACCGTGACCCTGGCCCTGGCCTGGGCCTGCGCGCGAGCGGCGGGCGCGAGGGCGTGGGCGCTGCTTGCCGCGGCGCTTGTCGCGGTGTCGGTGTTGCACCTGGGACAGTCGATGCTGATCACCACAGATATTCCGGCCACCCTCTGGGTAAGCGCCTGCCTGCTGGCCTGCCTGCGCGTGGCCCGCGGCCACGACGCCGTGCGCGACTACCTGCTGGCCGGCGCGATGGCGGGCCTCGCTGCCGGCAGCAAGTACAACGGTGGCCTGGTGGCGTTGGCACTGGTGGCGGTTCACCTGTCACGCGGGTTTTCGTTGACGGCTCTTTTCGACCGCCGCCTGCTGGCGGGTGGCGCGGCGGCAATGGCCGCCTTTCTCGTCAGCACGCCCTACGCCCTGGTCGAGCCGGGTGAACTGTGGCGCTTTCTCGTGCTGCAGAGCGACGCTTACACGCAACATCCGGGAGCCGGGACGGGAGCGGCCACGAGCTACGCGGCTTACTGGGCCACCTTGCTGCGAAAGTTCGGTGGCCCGCAGTTGTTGTTGGCGGGCATTGGCGCGGCGGCCCTGTGCATGCGCGCGGGTTCGACGGCGGCCGTGCTCGGCGGCTTCCCGCTACTCTACTTTGCTTTCATGGGCGCCTACCCGGTGCACTTTGAGCGCAACGCGGTCGTGCTGCTTCCCGCCCTGGGGGCGTTGGCGGCGGTGGGCGCGGCCACGGCCTGGCAGGCAAGTCCAAAACCTGGTGGAGCCAGGGGCGCGATTCGCCTGCGCGCCCTGTTGGTGCCCGTAC
>JACNKC010000125.1 GCA_014382245.1 Pseudomonadota bacterium
ATAACTCGAGTACTCCAACACCGGGTCTATGATCAGCTCGCGATCGTGATCCCAGTCGCCCAGCGCAAAGCCTACCTTGCCGCCACTCTCGAGGTAGAAACCCGCGGGCACGAGGCGTCGATCTGCCCCCTTGCCCTGCCAGGCCACCGGCCGTCGCATGGTAAGCACGCCCGTAGAGGTGCCCAGCAGGAGGTCACCCGCCGGCCCTATGCTCGTGCTCAGGGCGCCGTCAAATTCTATCGACACCAGGTCCGGGTCAGCCCCCGGCGCCACGACAAAATCGTACTCCAGGTGACCACGGTTACCGTAGAACACCAGGTCTATGCCGGGGTAAATGCCCTCGTACCTGAGTTGCCCGTAAAGACGCAGCCCCTTTTTCCAGTTGGCTTGATCGCCAACGAAGTAGTTCACCTTTCCGGGCAGCAGGGCTTCGCCTACCACCCGCGGTGTCTTGCTCTTTCCGGTCGCCCTCATCCTGAGCAGCGAAACCGAATTATCGCCAGCCTTGTCGTCGCCGTTGGAGCGCAGGATGAGCACCGCTTCGGTCGGTGTGAAAAAAACGGTGTAGCCTCGACTGCGGGCGAGAAACTGGACGTTGTCGGCTGCCTGCCCGAGGTTCTCCTCGAAGACCATCGGCAGTTCGTGCGGAACCGGCACCGAGGCGGCGGCAATGGAGGGAACGCCCGCCATGACGCAAGCCAATATGGTCAACGCCACCATCCGTGTGATGACGGCATGCTCCGCTCGGCGACAGAAACGAAATCGTCGCAATGTCACCGGGGCGGTGCGTCTGTGATACGCACTGCCGGATATCAACTTTATGCCCTGCCGGCCACGAAAAACGAGGCCGCATACCAAGCACGGAGGGGCATCGGGCCTGTTGTCAACGGGTCTTCCGTAGGCTACCTCGAAATGTACCCCGGGCGGGGGGGCAAAAGCAGAAGAAAGTTATAAATGCCCCCCGGATGGAGCGAATTGAGAGCGCGACCGTGCGCCGCCGCAACGGCCGGAACACTCCCCCTCACGGGGGCTAATTACGACCACCATCCGCCCGGGTGAAGCGGCTGCGGGTGGCTTTGCTGTGCCTGCTGCGCTTGCCGGCAGGTCTTCAGTCAGACCTGGCCTTGAAACGGGTCGAACTGCTTATCGCCGGTGTCGTAAATGTAGACTCCCAGCAGGTGCCGGTTGATGAGCGGGCTTGCACAAGGACCTCCGGAAACAACGGCAACAGCGGTAGGTCGAGAGAGGCGCCCTTTCCCTTGATCCTTATATTAGCCTGGCCGTGTCCACCCGGCTTGAGCTTGACGGTCTGTATACCCGACGGGGCGGTGTCCGGGTTCTTGTAACGCCACCCTTCGTCGCGACTGTTCGGACGCCAGCAGGGAGCCGAACGGCACAAGCCACCGGCCGCGACCATGCCCGAGTACACCAGGCGCGAGCCACCGCCGGGACCCGAGGAGTCGTAAGCGCACAGGCTCAAGCCGTGCACAGTGTCGGGGTTTCCAAAATCCTCGATGGAGGTGGCGAATCCGCGCTGCCACTTCCAGACCAACTTATCCCTGCTCTCTTTCTTACCGTAGGACAGCTGCAAGATTCCTCGCCGAATGAAATAGGGGATGCGGCAATTCTCGCGGGGCAGCTCGGTGCAGGCCCCGTCGTTGGGAGTCACGAAGATATCGGTATCGATACCCACGGTGCCGATTCGATCATCCCAGGACGCCCAGGTGGCCAACCAGTTCAACCCGTCCCAGGCCAACTCCACGTGGTAGTCGTGGCCGATATCCAGCCCGCCCTGGGGATCGATCAGGGCACTGTTTGACCAGCTGGACCCGTCGGTAGACGCCGCGTAGTGGATGTCAAAATCCGCACCCGCCGCGCCACCCAGGTCGTGATTAGACTCCCAGGCAACCAGCCAGGTCCCCAACCCGTCGGTGGCCACCGTCGGACGCCTGTCGTGGATGCCCCCGTCGCCGCCGGCCGCGGAGTTCACCGGCCCGGGCCAGGCCCAGGTGGCTCCCTCGTTATCAGAGAACGAAAACATCACGTCCCAATCTCGCCCCAGGGTGCCCCCGAAACGATCCTCGCTCTGCCAGGCCACCATCACATTGCCCTGTCCGTCCCCGGCCATCTCCGGGTAGCTGTCGTTAAGACGATCGTCGGCTGCGTTTCCGTTGAGAAAACTCTGTGCCGCCCAGGTATCACCAAAGTTAACCGTCCGCGAAACAGCGATATCAAAGTCACCGCCCGCCCCGACCGTATCTTCGGCGCTCATCCACACCGCGACAACAAGACCGGCCGGCTCCCAGAACAGGTCAGCGTGCACATCGTTGCCGGAATCCAGCTCCGAGAGCGTGTTGAGAGCCGAGGGCGCGCTCCAGCTCGATCCACTGTCGAGCGACACAGAGTAGAAGATGTCGTAATCCAGGCCCTGGGAACCGCCCAGGGTTTCGTTGGATTCCCAGGCCACCATCCAGCGTCCCTGCCCGTCGTTGATCAGCGAGGGGCGCCGGTCATCGCCCACATCGCTGTTGGCGTTGGTATTGAGCAGCGCCGGTGAGCTCCAGCTGTTGCCGTTGTCATTGGAGATCGCGAAAAACAGGTCCCTGTCGTTTCCCGCCGAGCCGGCCAGCGAATACTCCGACGACCAGGCAATGATCCAGGTACCCTCCCCGTCGGTCTCAATGGTAACGTCGTCATCAATGTCGACATCAGAAGCCGAGTAGGCGGCCAGGGGCACGGGCGCGGTCCAGGACGAACCGTTGCTGAAAGAAGTGGCCACCAGGATGTCGCTGTCGCTACCCACGCTGCCGCCCAGCGTGTCGGCCGACGACCAGGCCGCTACCCAGCGACCATGGCGATCGCCGACAATGAAAGGAAAGTCGTCATTCCCCGAGTCGGTCTCGGCGTTGGTGTTGAGAGCAATAGATTCATTGAAGGCCGGCGCCGCATGGGCCTGGCTGGCCGCCAACGCCGAAAGGGCCAGCAGCAAGAACGCACCGACTGCGAGGCTCCGACTCACAACAATTGCATCTCACAACAAGGAGCTAGTTGTCAATGACGTTTAAGACATAGACAACCACATCTGCAACGCTCGAAGCGCGTTGTGCTCGCCGTGCATGTCACCGGGAGTCTGAGCGCCCGTATTCGCACATTATTGTGCAGCCCGGAGCCCCTCGCCCGGCCAGCCGCCCGGTTCAGCCGGGCCTGGCAAGCTCAGTCGGGCGTAAAAACATTGCCGCGCTCGCCGCCGGGCTTCACGCTGCCGCTTCGTCCCACGCCCTCGTGTTCGACAAGTTCGGCCAGCAGCCCGGGATCGCTGGCAACGCGCGCCAGAAAACGATCGCCGTTGTCGAGCCTGCCCACCACGATGCCCGACTCGGGTGCACCATCACGATCGAAGGCAATCGTGTAGGTTTCGATGCTGCCGCTGCCCTCCGGTTGCTCCTGCAATGACGGGTGCTCCATTGCGTCGAGGCGCTGCTGCAACTCCGCCGCCAGTTCTTCGCCGTGCAGCAAGGAGGCCCCGCCAGTATCACCCGCCGGCGCTGTAGCGCCATAAATGCCCAGCGAGTGCTTGGTCATGTACCAGCCCAGCCCGCTTACAAGGCCGAGGCTGTCGGGCTTGTCGCGAGCCCGTTGCATGAGGGTGGCTATTGCGTGGGTGGTGTAGTTGTTGCCGGGTCCGCCGTGACAGGCCAGTCCACCGGTCACCGTGAGCGGCCGCGTATCGTCTTCGGCTATACCGAGTTCGTTACGGGCTATCTGCACCGCGCTGGGAAAACAGCTGTAGAGGTCGAAGCAATCGATATCGTCTATGCCCACACCCGCCATCGCCAGTGCCTGCTGTCCGGCCGCGGCCAGCGCGGGTGAAGAACAGAAATCACGGCGCTCGCTCACGTACCACAGGTCGTTGGCATCGCCGCAGCCGTGCAGAAACACCCAGCATGACTCGTCGATGCCCAGATCACGGGCCTTCCCCACCGAGGTGAGTATCAGCGACGCCGACTGGTCAACCACCAACACCGCGTTCATGTACTTGGTGTAGGGCCACTCGATGAGCCTGTTGGAAACCGCCGGCGTGGCTATCTCCTCGGCCGAGCGCCTCTGCCTGAACCAGGCCAGGGGGTTGTCCGACGCCAGCTGTGAAAACGGCGCGTACAGTTCGCCGAGCCGGCGCAGGTGCTCGCCCGGATCACTACCAGCCCGGGCGCGCAGCGCGTTCTCGAATAACGGGTAGATCGTGGGGGGCAACATGAGCCCGTGCGCGTTCTCGTGATCGCTGCTGCCCGGCCTCGGGTCGCCGATCATCTCAACATCGCCGCCTGCTCCGCGCTCCCAGTCCAGTCGTCGCCCGTCAAGGTTGGCCCGCTTGTAGCTGGCCAGTGCCTCGGCGCCGGTGATCAACACGGCCCCGACATCACCACGCTCTATCTCGCGACAGCTGCGGTTGACCAACCACTGCGGGGTGTTGCCTCCTATGCTGCTGTACAGGCGACGACGCGGGTCGATACCCAGCTGCCGCGACAGCAGGCCGGGCGCGTCTTCGTAGCGCCAGCCAATGACCCCCATCACCGCAAGCGTATCGACCTCGCGAAGCAGGCGCTCCCCGGGACCCGCGTCTTCGCCAGCCATGCGCGCGGTCTCGGCCATAAGGTCAACCGGCGAACGCTCACCGTGACCGTCGCGAAGGGTAAACTGTCCGCAGCCTACAAGAACCGGGGTGTTGTCGTTCATGAACCGAGCATTGAGCCTTGCGGGTGCAACTGCTGCAACCCGACCGCGGCACAACGCACGCGTGTGCCATTGCCGGGCGCGTGCTAGGTTCTACGCTCCGCCTGCTTGCTGCACTGCCGGGCCGGGCGGCCTATACAAGGTCATGTGCGGACGCTTCGTCATACACAGCCTGCCCGAGCGGCTGGCCGAAATGTTCGAGGTCGAGGATTTTCCGTCCTTCACCCCTCGCTACAACCTCGCCCCGTCACAGCTGGCGCCGGTCATCAGGGACGCCGCGGACGACAGGCGCGAAGCACTGTTGCTCGGCTGGGGCCTCGTGCCCGGCTGGGCCGACGACCCGGCTATCGGCCAGCGCATGATCAACGCCCGCTCGGAAACAGCAGCCGTCAAGCCCTCGTTCCGGGAGGCCCTGCGCAGTCGGCGCTGTCTCGTGCCGGCCAACGGCTTCTACGAGTGGCTGCGGGTGGACGAACAGCGACAGCCCTGTTACGTGCAGGCTTCCGACAACGAACCCTTCGCGATGGCGGGCCTGTGGGAAACCTGGAGCGACAACGAGCAGGAGCTGCAGACCTTCACCGTCCTTACCACCAGTGCGGGCGAAGACCTCGTTGACCTGCACCACCGCGCGCCGGTGATACTACCCGCGCAGCACTGGCCGCAATGGCTCGAGCGGCGGCCGCTCACCGACGATCAGCTGCGCGAGCTCTGCAGCGCGTTGCCGCCAGGCTCGCTGCACTACCACCCCGTGTCACCGCGCGTGAACAAGCCAGTCAACGATGACCCCGGCTGTCTTGAAGCCGTGACGGCAGCACTGCGACCGGCACAGGCGAGCCTGTTTGATGACGACTGATACAGCGCCGCACGACACTGCACCCGGCCGTCCAACAAGCACGCGCAAGCTCAACCGGCGCCTGATTGGACTGGCGCTGCCTAATTTCTTTGCCCTGATCACCGTTCCACTGGCCGGGCTGGTAGACCTCGCGATGCTCGGCCACCTCGACGAGGTGTCGCACCTGGCCGGGGTCGGCCTGGCCTCGGTGCTGTTTGATTACGTCTACTGGTCACTGAGTTTTGTTGAGACCGGCACGCAGGGTGTCACTGCCCAGGCCCAGGGACGCAAGGACAAGCACGAGTTGTCGCTGGTACTGTACCGGGCCCTGGCCCTCGCCCTGTTGCTGGGCCTCGCGGTGCTCGCCCTCTCGCCGGCGATACGAGCGCTTGGCTTCTCGGTGCTCGCGGGAAGTGAAGCGGCCGAGGCCTCGGGCCGCGCGTATTTCGACGCCAGGATATGGGCCGCGCCCGTGGTACTGGTCAACCTCGCCTTCGTCGGCTGGCTGCTGGGGCGCGGGCACAGCCGCACGGTACTGTTAGTGACGCTGGTGATGACGTCGGCCAACGTCGCGCTGGACTACTACTTTATTTACACCCTCGGCCTGGCTTCCCGGGGCGCCGGCATCGCCACTGCCATGTCCCAGTACCTCGGACTGCTGCTCTACTTGTTGGTACTCTTCAAGGCCGACCGCAACTGGCTGACCAGCGCCGCCGGCTTCGCCGACCGGGAGACCTTCAGGCGAATGTTCGCGCTCAACCGCGACATCATGATACGCACCCTCTGCCTTGTGTCGGTGTTCGCTTCGTTCATCAACATCAGCGCCGTGATAGGCACCGTGGCCCTGGCCGCAAACGCGATACTGCTCAACCTTTTTTACCTGGTAGCCTACGCCGTAGACAGTTTTGCCTTGTCGCTGCACAGTCTCGCCGGCATCAGCAAGGGCCGCAACGATGCGCAGGCAATCCGCCGCCTGCTCTCGCTGGCAATGGCATGGGGAATGGTCATCGCGTTGCTGGCGGTGACCCTGCTCTGGGCTGCCCCGCAGATTATCTTTGCCCTCATGACCTCGCACAGCGACATCGTGGCCGCCATGATGGCGTATAGAGGCTGGCTCTACGCCACGCTCCTGCTGGGGGCGGTGGCGTTCATATACGACGGATTGTTTCTCGGCCTCACCGAGGGAGTGGTACTACGCAACGCTATGCTCGCCTCGACCTTACTCGTTTACACACCGCTCGCCCTGCTCGCTCAACAGCGCGCGTCGGTCAGCCTGCTGTGGGCGGCGATGGTGTTGTTCATGGGCGCGAGGGCTATAAGCCTGGGAAGCAAGCAGAAGGCAGCGGTTGAACGCTGCCGCGCCCCGGTCACCAACTGAAGTGTCGCGGCCGGCGAGTGCTACTCGACCGACGGCGCGCAGTCGGCCTTGAGCTCGCCATCGGAATCTACCGTTGCACGAAACTCGGCATGGAACCTGTCGTCGAGCCTGATCATGGTGCCGCCACCCTCTACCGGGCTGGGCTCTTCGACCAACGGTGCGCGCTCTGCCTGCCTGCTGTTTCCAGCAGCAGCGTCGGCCTGGCCTGGAAGCGGCTCTTCGAGAAACTCGCCGGTCTCCGGGTCGATGTAGACCTTCAAGCCAGCGTCGGCCGCAGGCGCCGTCGACGTGTCCTGCACCGCCTGTCCATCCTGGGCCGTGGCGCACCCCACAACGCCAACCCCGGCGGTCAACAAGACCAGGGCTGCGACCACGCAGAACTTCTGTATCGCTATTGTCTTCATATATTCATCCCCGGTGCCCTTCCTGCAAACGCTAAGTACAGCAAACTCCAAGCCACCCCCGCTTGTCAAGCGACAGTGCTCGCTGCCGGCAGGGTCCGAACCCTGCAACCCGTTCATAGTTCACACCGCAAGTTGCGTCCCCTGAGCGCGCAGGCCATCGCGGGGGCACTGGTACAGCTACCGCTCGGTGATCCACCCACGACCACCGACAGCGACAATGAGGCTTCGCCCGTAGCAGCCTGGAGGTCCAGGAACTTGCCCTTGGCCTTCAGCAATACGCTTCCACGGCGAGTGTTCACCTTTAGCAGGGCCTTCTGTATGCCGTCGGCCAGCGTGCCCGTGCGATCCTTGAACTTGAACTTGCTACCCTGGTCGCGCACGTCCTCCCAGTCACCCGCGGCTATGGAGGCAAAGTAAACCGGGTTGCCCAGGGAGTCGCTGAGAACCAGCTCCACTCCTCCAGACGTCGGCAGGCCGAGCATATCAGCCTGCGCGGCCTGCGACTTGAGACTCAGCTTGTCTTCGCCCGCTCCGCGCAATCCGAGTTTCAACCCGGTCGATTCGAACTGTGCTCCCGCAATGCCTATGCAAGCGCCCGAGCTGCACTGGTCGCTCTCGGTGCACAAGTCGCCGTCATCACAGCCCGTACCATCGGCCAGCGCCTGGGTAGCGCAGTTTCCGCTCGCCACGTCACAGCTGCCCAGTACGCAGTTGTCATCAG
>JACNKC010000042.1 GCA_014382245.1 Pseudomonadota bacterium
GCCTCTCACCAGGTCATGCACAAGACCGACCTTTTGCCGGCAGGGGTGACTACGCTGGCCGAACACCTGGGTGACAACGGTTACGCTACCGGTGGTTTTGTGACCAACATCAACATGGCCCCTTCATTCAGTTTCGAGCAGGGCTTTGATGTCTATCGCTACCTTGCTCCGAATTTTTTCTTCGGCGCCACCGACTCCGGCTCCAAGCTGGCGCTCTACGGAGGCATGCGCCTGGTTCGCGAGCGTTTCCTGTCCGGCAGCAAGCAGGTTGACCACTACTACCAGGACGGCACTACGGTGAACGGGGCGTCGTTGCCCTGGTTGGACCAGGCAGACGAGGGGGCGTTTTTTGCGCTTGTGCACTACATGGATCCGCACGACCCTTACTTTGAGCTTCCTTACAACGGCCGGGCGGTTGCCCGCGTTGAAACGCCGCACCCCGACCCGTCGCGGGCCGACGAGTTGCGAGATCTATACCGTTCGAACGTCGAGTATCTCGATGTTTTCGTGGGCCAGTTGATTGACGCCCTCAAGAAAGCCGGCGTGTACGATAATACACTCATCGTGTTTACGGCCGACCACGGGGAGGAGTTCTACGAGCACGGTGGCTGGTGGCATGGGACCACCTTGTACGAGGAGCAGCTGCGGGTTCCGCTGATAATTAAACTGCCGGGGGCGGCGCGGGCTGGAAGCAGGGACGATGGACTGGCGAGATTACTCGACGTCGCACCTACAGTAGCCGCGGGCGCAGGCCTGTCGGCTGCCGGGAGCTGGCAGGGGCGTGATCTTTTTGGTGACTCCACGGCACCAACCGGGGTATACGCCGAAGAAGACCACGAGGGCAATGTCCTCGAATCGATACGCGGCGAGCGCTGGAAGCTAATCGTCGCAAACGAAGGTAACCCCCGGGGCCTTGAGCCGGTAGAGTTGTACGACCTGGTCGCCGATCCCGGGGAAACCGACAACCTGGCCGGAAAGCAGGAGGCGGTTGTCGCCGAGATGATGGGGGACCTCGAAGCCCTGCGGACCCTGGCTGCAGAGGCTGCGGTGCAGGGCAGTGAAGGAGAACTGGACGATGCGTCTCGCGAGAGATTGCGGGCGCTGGGATACATGGAGTAGCGATGCTTCTGGTAGTCGGTTGGGATGGAGCCAGCTTCGAGCTTGCCCGGCCGTGGATCGAGGACGGTAGCATGCCGGTGCTGGCAGATGTACTCGCCCGCGGTGCCAGCAGGCCGTTACGCTCTACGGTACCGGCGGTAACGTTTCCGGCCTGGACGTCTTTCATGACGGCCGCTTCTCCGTCGCGGCACGGTGTACTCGATTTTACGCTGAGAAAGCAGGGATACGGAGTCCGCTTTGCGAGTTCGGCGGACCGCTGCCTGGCATCGGCCTGGGCGGCCATGTCGGCGGCGGGCTTGCAGGTGGGCGTCTACGGCTTTCCAGCGACCTGGCCGCCCGAAGAACTATCGGCGTTCCAGCTTTGCGGTTTTGACACCCCTATGGGCGCCAGCGACAAGGCGCGCAGGTCATCGCCGCCCGGCCTCGCCGGCGAGTTGGAACGGCTTTTTGGCGACCTGGCCGTCAGTGGCCCGCAGCAGTCCCGGATTGATGCCGGCTGGCACGAGCGGGCACTCGAGCAGATGCTCGGCGACATCGAACTCCGTACCGAGATCTCACTGCACCTGCTTGCCGGCAATGATCTCGATTGTTTTGCGGTGCACTACGGCGAAACCGACACGGTGGGCCACCATTTCTGGCAGTTCCACGATAGTGCTTCCCCGCGCTACAGCGAGGACGGGCCCGGCGACGCTATCGCCGAGGTTTACCGTGCCGTGGACCGCGCTCTCGGCCGCCTGCTGGAAGCAACAGGAAAGGACAGCGACCTGCTTCTCCTGTCTGACCACGGCAGCGGTGGTAGCTCGGACAGGACCTTGTTTCTCAACCGCTTCCTGGCCGACAACGGCTGGCTGGGCTTCAAGAAAACAGGTGGGTTCGGGGCCCTGGCATCGGTTGCCAAGCGAACAGCCATGGCCGTGGCTCCGCCCTCGTTGCAGGCGAACTTGTTTTCGCGCTTGCGGCCACTGGTCAACAGAATGGAAAGCGCGTCGCGTTTTGGCGGTATCGATTGGACCGGCACCAGCGTCTACAGCGAGGAACTCAACTACTACCCGTCGCTATGGTTCAACCTCAAGGGAAGAGAGCCGGGCGGTATTGTTGACCCAGCCGACCTGCCGGCGATGAGCGGGGAGCTTGTTGCCGAGTTGCTCGAGTGGCGGGATCCCGAAGACGGGCTCCCCGTGGTCGAACGGGTGCGAAGCAGGGCCGAACTATTCGACGGCCCCCACGCGGAGTTTGCTCCCGACCTTGTATTGGAGCTGCGCGAACCTGGAGGCTACAGCTACGCGGGAGGCAACAGCCGGGCCGGGGCAGAGCGGCAGTCGATTCGTCGGATGACCTCGCGCGAGATGAGTGGCGAACGTGGCAGCAGCATGCCGGGTTGCCACCGCGATCTCGGGATGTTTGCCATGGCCGGCCCCGGCGTAGTGCCGGGGCGGGGCGAAGAGGGGAGTCTTGCCGACGCTGGCGCGACCATGCTCGCGCTGCTTGGCCTCGGTGTGCCTTCCGCACCGGAAGGGGTTTCCCGTCTCGATGGCGCCGATGGAAAACCGTGGCAGGAGCAGCTCAGGGTGCCGGGTCGCGCTCTGCGCGAGGTCGAGGTGGCGCCTTCTGCCGGCGACGGACAGCGCTCACCGGCAGCCGAGAGCGAGCTGGCCGATCGTTTGCGCGACCTGGGATACCTCCCGTGAGCGACAGGATGCGCATTGCCCTGGTCGCGGCCTGCCCGTTTCCGGCTCCCCAGGGCTCGCAGGTTTTTGTAGGCCAGATGGCGGAGAGTCTCGCGGCGCGCGGCCATTGCGTGAGCCTGCTCACTTACGGCAGCGGCGAAGGTCAATCCCCCGCGGGTTGTGAGCATCTGCGCCTGCCGCGTTTGCCTGGAGATTCGCGTGTCCGCTCGGGCCCTAGCCTGGCCAAGCCGTTTCTCGATCTGGCCATGGTCGGTGCCCTGCTCAAGCTGGTGAAGAACAGGCACGTAGACATAGTTCACGCGCATAATTACGAAGCACTGGCTGTTGCATTGGTCGCGAGGAAGTTCTCGCGTTTCAAATTGCTTTACCACAGCCACAACCTCATGGGCGACGAACTCCCGACATACTTTCGACGTTCCTTTGCGCGCCACCTTGCCACCTGGGCGGGACAGTTGATCGACCGCCAGTTGCCCCGTCGTGCCGACCACGTGATCGCGCTCTGTGATTATTCGGCGAGGGTTCTTGAACAAGCCGGGGTGAGGAGCGAGAGAATGACGGTACTCGCCCCGTCTGTCGAGGCCCAGGAGCCGGCGGGCGACCGCGAGGCGGCAAGGCGGCAACTCGGGCTGGCCGACGGTCGCCTGGTCATAGCTTATTGCGGTAACCTGGACTCCTACCAGGATATTGAAACGGCGATTGGTGGGCTTCTCGCGTACAACAGGTCGAGTCCCGTTCGACAGGCAGTGCTGCTGCTTGCAACTCACCAACAGGGGCGGCGCGTCGACAAGCTGCTCGAACAGTGCCCAGAATCGGAGCGCGGTTTATTAAGAGTCTACCCTTGTCGTACTTATGTCGACACCCGATTGGTGGTTGCGGCGGCCGACCTGCTGCTTTTGCCCAGGCCTGTGGGCTCGGGCTACCCGGTTAAGCTCCTCAACTACCTTGGCAGTGGTCGGCCGGTAGTGAGCGCGGGTTGTGGGGGCAAAGTTCTGGTTCACGACAAGGACGGGCTGCTGTTTGCTGACGGTGATTCGCTCGCGATGGCTTTTTGTATAGAGCGGTTGGAAAAGGAGAGTGGACTCGCCGAGCGACTCGCTGCGGCGGCTCGCGACCGTTTCGAGCGTGAATTGACGTGGAAAAACGGTACACCGGCGCTGGAAACTGTGTACCGCCGCATGAAAAACGTTCATACTGGGAGGGGTCCGCTTTGGTCGGGGGAAAAGACCGGTCCGACCGAAACGTCACGCCTGAAGGTACGGGGCGGCCCGGGTTAAGAGCAGTGAGTACATTTCCAGAAAACAAGGAGGAGGGTTTCGTTCGCCCGCTTGAGCTTTCGGTTGTAATACCGATCTTCAATGAAGAGGACACACTCGAGCTGTTGGTCGAACGCCTGCACCAAGCCCTGGTAGTGGTAACTGGCGGCTACGAGCTGATTTTCATTGATGACGGTAGCAGCGACCGGTCTGTCGAAATCATTCGGCGGCTGCACAACGAAAACCCCAGCGTCAAGCTGCTGTGCCTCTCTCGCAATTTTGGTCACCAGTTGGCGATCTCCTGCGGCCTCGACTTCGCCGTCGGGCGTGCGGTGGTCTGCATGGATGGTGATCTGCAGGATCCGCCCGAGGTTCTGCCGTTGATGCTCGAGCGTTGGCGCGAAGGCTACGAGGTCGTCTACGCGGTGAGGCGCAAGCGCAAGGAAAACATTTTCAAGCGTGCTGGCTACAAGGGCTTCTACTGGCTGCTTAACAAGGTTTCTTACCTGGATATACCTTTGGATTCCGGCGACTTCTCGTTGATCGATGCGCGCGTGGTCGCGCTGCTCAAGCGCATGCCGGAACGTAATCGCTTCGTGCGCGGTTTGCGTACCTGGCTGGGCTTTCGTCAGACCGGCATCGAGTACGAGCGGGCCGAGCGCTACGCTGGCAACAGTAAGTACGGCCTGGCCAAGTTGATCAGGCTCGCCTTCGACGGCCTGGTGTCCTATTCCTTTCTCCCGCTGCGATTGGTCAGCAACGTGGGCTTGCTGGTCTCGGTCTCCGCGCTGTCTTACATGGCTTACCTGATCGTGGGACGATTGTTCCTGGGACAGACCTCGCCTGTTTCGGGTTGGGTGTCGACGGTAGTCATCGTTCTCTTCATAGGCGGCGTGCAACTGCTCTCCCTGGGCATTATTGGCGAGTACGTTGGACGTATTTTTGACGAGGTAAAGATGCGCCCGCGCTACGTCGTCAAGGACCTCCTCGGGCTGGAAGGTGATACCTCCAGCGCGGAGGCCTGGCCCCAAGCGCGATGAGCCGTGCTGGTTTTATCGGCCTGTTGATTCTTGGCATCGGTCTGCGCCTGTGGATGGTCGTCCAGCCCGAACTGATCGCAGCCGGGGACGTTGACGTCTATCTTTCCGACGAGGGTGTTGTCGGCCTGATGGCAACACACATAAGCGAGGGCCGCGCGGCCCCCGTGTTCTTCTATGGCCAGGCCTACCTCGGGGCGCTGGAAGCTTGGTGCGTTGCACTGTTCTTCCTGCTGTTCGGCGCGGGTGCCGGTGCCATGCACATGGCGACCCTGACTTTTTCGCTGGCGCTGCTTGGCCTGGTCTACAAGTACACGGCTACGGCTTACTCGCGGACCGCTGCCCGCTGGGCGGCTGTCCTCGTGGCACTTGGGCCGATGTACTTCCTCGAGTGGAATCTCAAGGCGAGGGGGGGGTTTGTGGAACACCTGGTGTTGTTGTTCCTCCTGCTGGGCCTCTTCTGGCGTTTTTACCTGGCCTACGATCGTCGTAACCGCATCGGCCTCGCGCTGGGGCTGACGGCTGGTATCGCCCTGTGGGTCAACCAGTTGGCCGTTGGTTATCTCGTGCTCATGGGCGTTCTTATCTTACTGCGTCACGAGGACCGTCGAGCCTGGGACCGGCTGCTTGTCGGTTTTGCCCTCGGGTGCTCGTTACTGGTCGCCTACAACCTGGTTTACCCGGCAGCTACCCTGAAGGCCCTGGGGCGAAAAGCAGTGGTACTCAATCGAGTCCCGGTCGAAGAGCGCGACGATTCTTGGGTTTTGCGAGGGGTCGAAAAGAGGATCGAAGCGCTGGGGCAGGGGGCAGGCAAACTCGGCCTGGTCTTCGGCGTACCACCCGGTTCGGGACTGGAGCGACTCGGTGAAATCGAGGGCTACACCGAGGCCGGACCACTGGTTACGCTTCGCAGGCTGATTTGGTTTCTGCCGCTGTTGGTGTTCGGGGTGAGTGCCTGGGCCTGCAGGCCCAGGCGAAGCTCACGGGGCTGGGAGCCGATGGGGGCCGACCAACTGCTGGGCGCGATGTTGTTGATAACTTTCGTGATCGGCTACGTGAGTCCTCGTTACATGCTCGCGGCTTATCCACTGGCGTCGGTAGCCGCGGGTATACTGGTGAGCAGGCTGGTCGGCACGCGTCGTGCCTGGATGGTAGTCGGCCTTGTTGGCGTGCTGGCGTTCAACGCAGCGAGCTGGGCTGATGCGGCTTTTCGCAAGCCCGGTGAGCAAGTGACCGAGAGGGCAGAGCTGCTGGTCTTCCTGCAGGGCGAGGGCCTTGAACACTGCTTTTCGGCCGGACCCTTGTACCACGTTGTCTTTGCTGCGGGTGAGACCGTGACCTTGGCGCCACTGCAGAAGGAGCGCTACCCGCCCTACACCCGCATGGCCCTTGAGACGGAGAGATTCTGCTACGTGTTCAGGGACGATCAGAAACAGAAGCGCCAGCACCTGGCACTGCACAACTGGCTTTCGGCCGGGGGGAGCAGTTGGAGCCATGCCGGTGTCGGCAGGTATAATATCTGGTTCGACAGGCTGGGAGGCCAGCCCCTTACGGCGCAGCTGCTGGAGAGCATCATGAAACAGGAAAAAGTATTTCTCGGAGAAAACACATTGATGAAGAGGGAGGAATCGTCCAATGGATCTCATTGAACGCATTCGCAGCGGCCAGGCTTGCGCCGGGGTAGTTGGATTGGGCTATGTCGGTCTACCACTGGCTGTTGAAATGGCGGCCGGGGGGCTGAAAGTAATTGGCTTTGATGTCCAGGCAGACAAGGTTGACGCCATCAACGCCGGCCGTTCGTACATCATGGACGTGCCCGACGAGACCCTGGCACCGCTGGTATCAGAGGGGCGCTTGCAGGCTACGACTGATTTTTCGATGGTTGCCGAACTCGACACGGTAAACATCTGTGTGCCGACCCCCTTGCGCAAGACCAAGGAACCCAACTTGTCGTTCGTGATCGATGCGGTCAAGAGTATCGCGGCCCACATGAAACCCGGCCAATTGATGATTCTGGAGAGTACAACTTACCCGGGAACAACCGAGGAACTGGTGCTGCCCATGCTCAGGGAGGCTGGTCTCGAACCCGGCCGGGACGTGTTCGTCGCATTCTCACCGGAGAGGACCGACCCCGGCAACAAGGACTACACCACTCGCAATATTCCCAAGGTCGTAGGGGGCCACGACCCTGTCGCCGCCGAGGCGGCAGCCGCCTTGTACGGGCGTTGCATAGACCAGGTTGTCATGGTGAGCACGACCCGCGTGGCCGAGATGGTAAAGTTGCTGGAGAACACTTTTCGTAGCGTTAACATCGCGCTTGTCAACGAAATGGGCCTTATGTGCGACCGATTCGGCATAGATGTCTGGGAGGTTATCGATGCCGCGGCCACCAAGCCCTTCGGATTCATGCCGTTCTACCCCGGGCCGGGGCTGGGTGGGCACTGCATACCGGTGGACCCCCACTACCTTACCTGGAAGGCCCGTGCCGAGGGCTTCTCGGCGCGTTTCATCGAACTCGCGGCCGAGATCAACGCAGAGAAGCCGGCGTTCGTTGTTTCGCGGGCAGCCGACCTTCTCAACGAGCAGGAGAAATCGGTGCGAGGGGCCAGCATCCTCTGTCTAGGTGTGGCTTACAAGGCCAATACCAACGACGTGCGCGAATCTCCGGCCCTCGACGTGATGACCTTGTTGCTGCGCAAGGGTGCCAATATCTCGTTCTGTGATCCCTACGTGGACAAGGTCGTCCTCGAAGGTGAGCCGATGACTTCGGTTCCGCTGGAAGATAGCGCGCTTCGAGCCGCTGACCTCGTAATATTGCTCACAAACCACCGTGTCTTTGACCTCGGCCTGGTGTCTGACAGCGGCTGTGTTGTGCTCGATACCCGCAACGGAATGAAAGAATTTCCGACCCCGACCGTGGTCAAAATATAAGACCTCGATGCCGTGCGAATCGGATTGGTAATAGGCGGGCTGGGCTATGGAGGTGCCGAGAGGCAACTCTACAACCTCGCCGTCGGCCTGGCTGCGACCGATCATGTTGTCGTCTACTGCCTGTCGGACGTCGTTGAGCCCTGGGGCAAAAGACTGCGCGACGCTGGCGTAGAGCTACGAGTAATAGCGAGCCGGGGAGGGCTGAGCCTTCGCCGGGTGGTCTTGCTCGCCAAGGGCTTGAGGCAAGATCGAATCGATCTCGTGCATGCGTTTCTTTTTATTGCGAGCTCATACGCCTGGCTGGCCACACGGCTGTTGCCAGGAGTTTTGCTGGTGGGCTCAGCAAGGAACTGCAAGCCCGAGCCTTCACTGCTGAGACGGTTGATAATTCGCCGCGCGTTTCAGGGATCGGCCGCGGTCATCTGTAATTCCCAGGCCATGGCCGATTACGCAGCCGAGCATTACGGACTCCAGGGCAAGCAGGCCAGCATTGTTTACAACGGTGTAGGCGAAGAATTTTTCGTTGCCAGGTCGGCCACGTCCGAGGGGCTCGTCATCGGCACGGTGGGGCGTCTGGAGCCGCAGAAAAATCTCGGCATGTTTCTCGAAGCCGCGCGCCTTGTACTGGAGGGTGACCCCGAGGCTCGTTTCGTTATTGCTGGCGGCGGACAGCTCAGGGCTGAGCTCGAAAACAGGTCCAGCGAGCTGGGCCTCGCCCACGCCATCAGTTTTTGCGGCAATGTCGACGAAGTTGCTTCCATGCTTGGTTCGTTGAGCCAGTTCTGGCTCAGCTCGGATTGGGAAGGAGCGCCCAACGTGGTGCTCGAGGCCATGGCAGCTGGCCTGCCGGTTGTCGCGACCCCTGCCGGCGGTACGCCCGAACTCATCGATGAGGGGCGAACAGGCTGGCTGGTGGATTTTGGTGATGCGGCGGCACTCGCTCGTCGCGCGCTGCAGCTGGCCGCGGACACTGAACTCGCAACAGCGGTAGGCTCCGCGGCTCGCGAGGAAGCGAGTCGCAGGTTTTCGATCCCGGCAATGGTGAGTGAAACCAGGAAAGTCTACCAGCTGGCGGCGTCAGGGGGCGCGGGATGAACAGGCCCTTTGTCAGCGTGGTCGTACCGGCCCGTAACGAATCCCTTTGGATCGAGGGCTGCGTGAGGGGAGTACTCAAGCAGGATTACCCGGTCGACAGGATGGAACTCATCGTTGTAGACGGTTGCTCTACTGACAACACGCGGGGCCTGCTCGAAGTACTTGCAAGGCAGGACCCCCGCCTTCGGATTCTCGATAACCCTGCCGGTATCGTGCCCAGCAGTCTCAACCTGGCCATTCGCGAGTCGCGGGGCGACCTCATTGTCCGCGTGGATGTTCATACCCAGTTGGCGTCTGATTACCTGGATCGGGTGGTCGACGTACTCGAACGCACGGCTGCTGACAACGCGGGTGGGCCCATGGTTTCGCTCGGAGGAGGAGTGTTTGGCGACGCGGTTGCGCGGGCGATGGCGTCCCGCTTCGGCGTAGGCGCTTCTTTTCATTTTGCCAGTGAGGAGACGGAAACCGATACCGTCTACATGGGGGCATGGCCGCGTCGGGTGTTCGAAGAGCATGGCCTTTTTGACGAAGAGTTGGTGAGGAACCAGGACGACGAGTTCAACTATCGCCTGCGCGGGCAGGGGGGCAGAATCGTACTGTCGCCGGAAATCAAGTCGTGGTACCAGAACAGGCAGACCTGGCGATCGTTGGCCACCCAGTTTTTTCAGTACGGGACCTGGAAGGTGAGGGTACTCCAGAAACACAGGGCGCAGATGAGCCCGCGCCATTTTGTTCCCCCCCTGTTCGACGCGGCGCTGTTGCTAGGCCTGCTTGTTTCTCCATTTGTTTCGTTCGCGGGCCCGTTGGTTGGGGCCGGTGTGCTGGCTTACCTGCTGTTTGCGGCAGCGGTTGCCTGCAAAGAAGGAAAAACACCGTCCGCCAGCGCCGCCGGCATGCTCGCGCTGGCAACGATTCATCATGCCTGGGGGATCGGCTTTTTGTGGGGCCTGCTGAGATTTGCCAACAGGTGGTTTCTGCCGCCCGCTAAAACCACTAAACTGGAAGCCCGGCGCGCTGACCCGGATATTTCGAGCGTAGTGTCCGGGGATTCCTTGTCGCAGGAGGCGACGAAAAATTAAGAGTATGAGCGAGCTTCCCAGTCTTTCGGTACTCGTACCCGTTTACAACGAAGTCGGCACGATCCGGTCCCTGGTCGAAAAGGTGCGAGCGGTAGAGGTCGAGACGCAGATAATCCTCGTCGATGACTGTTCCACCGATGGAACCCGTGAACTGCTTGAGAGTATTGCTCTCGAGCAACCTGACCTGGAGGTGCTTTTTCATCCGGTCAACCGGGGCAAGGGTGCCGCCATACGTACCGCGCTGGCCAAGGCTTCCAATGAAGTGGTCATAGTCCAGGACGCTGACCTGGAGTACGACCCGGCCGAGTACCCTGGCTTGCTCAAGCCGATCGCGCAGGGCGTGGCCGACGTGGTCTACGGCTCCCGTTTTCTCGGCGGTCCCCACAGGGTCCTGTTTTTCTGGCACCAGCTGGGCAACCAGTTCCTTACCTTGATGTCTAACGTTTTTACCAACCTGAACCTCACCGACATGGAGACAGGCTACAAGGCGTTCCGCAGGGAAGTGATCCAGTCGATGAGGCTGACCAGCAATCGTTTCGGTTTCGAGCCCGAGGTCACAGCGCGGGTTGCGCAAATGCACTGCCGTATCTACGAGCTTCCAATATCTTACTGGGGGCGTGATTACGGGGACGGAAAGAAGATCACCTGGAAGGACGGCGTGGCTGCGTTCTGGCACATATTCAAGTTCAACGTTCTCGACCGCATGCGGCGGCCTCTGGCCCACGAGGTGCTGGCTGCGGCCGAACAGCGCGACAAGGCGGCAGGTTGAAAGCCAGGCCGTCATGATCCTGGTAACGGGCGGAGCCGGCTTCATCGGTTCGAATATCGTAGAGGCGCTGCTCGCGCGCGGGGACGAGGTGCGGGTGATCGATGATTTTTCGAATGGCTTGCGATCCAACATCGAAGATCTAGGCGGCGATGTAGACCTGAGGGAGTGCGACATACGTGACAGCGATGCCGTGGCGCGGGCCATGGTCGGAGTTGACGGTGTATTGCACCTCGCTGCCCTTGGTTCGGTTCCGCGTTCGATAGACGACCCCGCGACGAGTCATGCAGTGAACGTCAACGGGACACTGAACGTGTTGATCGCCGCTCGAGATGCCGGTGTTCGGCGCCTTGTATATTCCTCTTCATCGTCCGTCTACGGAGCAAATCCTGCTTTGCCCAAGGTTGAAACCCAGCCCACGGCGCCGGGTTCGCCCTACGCCGCAAGTAAGCTTGCTGCTGAAAACTATACACGGGTTTTCGCAGGTATCTACGGTCTCGAAACGGTCTCGCTTCGCTATTTTAACGTTTTTGGTCCCCGCCAGCGGCCGGACTCAGCCTACGCGGCCGTGATCCCGGCTTTCATGCATTGCGCCCTGGCCGCAAGCAGTGCATCCATCGATGGCGACGGTGAACAAACCCGGGATTTTACTTACGTCACCAACGTCGTCCACGCCAACCTGCTTGCTCTCGAAGCCGGAGCCGAGGCCGTGGGTGACGTGTTCAACGTGGCTTGCGGCAAACGCTACTCGTTGCTCGATATCCTGGCGGCCATCGAAGACGCTTCCGGCAAACAAGTGCAGCGGGTTCATGGCCCCCCTCGACAGGGCGACGTGCGCGACTCGCTGGCAGACATAAGCAAGGCAGAAAAGTCGTTGGGTTACTGGCCTGTCGTGAGTTTCGGCGAAGGTATGGGCCTTACCTGGCAAGCATTTGCCTTGCGTCACGAAGGCTCTCCAGCCTGAAAGCCTGTTTTATTGACAACCGTTCGCGGGCTGCGTACGCTGGCAATCCGGGCGTCTTTTAAAGGGGGTGCCCAGGGAGGTTTCGCTTTGTTTTTATTGTCCGCAGCAGCTTCGCCGCACCAGATGACCGCTTGGGGTCAGTTCGTGGAAATTATTTCCAAGCCCGACAATATGCCAGTAGCGGGAGCGCTGCTGCTGGTCGCGTTTTTCACCTGGGTGGGAATGAGGCAGGCTCTGCGCAACGACAAGCTCATCCGGGAAGGCCGTGAAGACGAAATTCTTGTGGAGATGCAGAAGTAATTCTGTCCTCGAATTAGAGACATGCCGTTTCGAATAATCGCAGAGAACTGCACGGGTTGTACCGCCTGTGAGCAGCGTTGCCCTACCCAGGCCATAAGTGGTCGGAAGGGCGAAGCTTTTATCATCGAAGCCGCCAGCTGCATTGACTGCGGCGCCTGCGGTGTGATCTGCCCCGACGACTCGATTCTGGACACCTTCGGTCAGATGACCTCGGTGCTCAAGAAGGTCGAACGGCCCATTGCCGTGATCAACCCCGACAGCTGCAATGGCTGCGGAGTCTGTATCGACGTCTGTCCGTTCGACGCGTTGTACCCCGCGCCGGGGAACACAGGTCCGGTCTACCTGGGGCTGGTCGAGGTGGATGAGAAAAAATGCGTCGGCTGCAAACTCTGCGAAGAAGTCTGCGGTTGGGAGGGCGTTTACATCATGACCGGCGCTGAGAAGGTCGACTATCTCGAAGAACTCGGCTTCGGCGAAAGTGAAGCTGGCGACTCCGAAAGGGCAGCCTGATTACAGGTCCGCCACCCGCGACATCTCCCGCTCATTGAGAGTGCGGGGTGGTGAGCGTGAGCCCCAGTAGTTCATATCCCTGTAGCTCAGATGAGCTTGTTCAACGGGTACTCGACTATGCCCACGGCCCCCGCCTTTAGCAGCAGCGGTACGAGGTCGCGCACGGCTTTCTCCGAGATTATCGTCTCGACCGATACCCAATCGCCTTCGAGCAGATCGGCGACTGTCGGGGCGGTTACACTGGGAAGCGCGCTGGTGACCGCTTGGAGCTGGGCCCGTGGGACGTTCATCTTGAGACCGACCACTCCCTCGGCCGCCAGGGCGGCCTTGAGCAGGGTTGAGATCTGTTCGATCTTGGCGCTGCGGACCGGGTCGGCCATGGCTTCGCGGTTGGCTATCAGCTGGGGGTTGGATTCCATCAGGTCGGCTATAATTTCGAGCCCGTTTGCCCGCAGGGTGCTCCCGGTTTCAGTGACCTCGACTATGGCATCGCACAAGCCTTGGCTGATCTTGGCCTCGGTGGCTCCCCAGGAGAACTCCACGTCTACCTTGACGCCTTTGTCGGCAAAATATCGGGCCGTAAACCCGGTCAGTTCCGTCGCGATGCGTTTTCCTTCGAGGTCTTCGGGCGACTTTATCGCAGACCCCGCCGGCACCGCCAGCACCCAGCGGGTGGGACGGAAGGAGGCCTTGGAGTACACGAGATCGCAAACCGCCTCGACGTCAGAGTGATTTTCTTCGGTCCAGTCTTTGCCGGTAATACCGCAGTCGAGAGCTCCCAATTCAACGTAACGTGACATCTCCTGGGCTCGCACAAGCGAACAGGTGATGTCGGGGTCGTCTATGTAGGGGAAATAACTGCGCGAGGATTTTGTGATTCTCCAGCCAGACTTGCGCAGCAGCTCTATAGTTGAATCTTCGAGGCTGCCCTTGGGCACACCGAATTTGAGAACGCTCACTTGCTGTACACCTCGGCCGGGTCAAATATCCTTTCGCCCTGTACCTGTAGCTGGTCGGCTACCACTCGCCTGAAGAAACAGGACCGGTAGCCTTCGTGGCACGCGGCTCCTCCTACCTGCTCAACCTGCAGCAATATCGTGTCGGAGTCGCAGTCGACGAAAACGTCTTTAACCAGCTGGGTATTGCCGCTTGATTGCCCCTTGATCCACAACTCGCTGCGTGAGCGGCTCCAGAAAGTGGCGGTGCCGGTTTCAAGCGTGTGTTTCCACGACTGCTCGTTCATGTAGGCCACCATAAGGACGGTACCGTCCGCGTGGTCCTGGACTATGACGGGAACGAGCCCGTCCCCCTTGGCAAAATCGATATCTATCATGACTTGCTCACGAAGGGGCGTGCCGCCATTCGCGCGTCGCGGATGTTTGCAGGGGGTATCGAGAAACGCAATCCCTTGTTCTGCTGTCGCGACAGGGGTAAACGACCAATATGCGGCTTGATGAACTTGCAGAAAAGCTTGGGGCTGAGCTCGAAGGAGATCCGGCGATAGAAATAACGGGTGTAGCCCCGGTTGAGACTGCCGGACCGACAGATCTCGCTTTCGTCTCCAGCCTGAAGTACCGGCGGATGCTTCGGTCGTCTTCTGCCGGCGCTGTGCTGGTAGACCGCTCGGTGGAGTTAGAGGGGCTGCAGTTACTCAGGTGCGACAATCCCCAGATGGTATTCGCGGCAGCAATTGGCCTGTTTGACGATCGGCCGGAGCCTGTCGAGGGCATACATGCCTCAGCCGTGGTTGCCGACACCGCCCGCCTGGGTAAGGGGGCATACGTTGGCCCGTTTGCGGTTCTGGGAGAAAATGTCGTGCTCGGTCCGGGGGCGCGTATCCATCCACACGTTGTTATCTATCCCGAGGTTAAGGCGGGGCGTAATTTCACGGCCCACGCGGGAGTGGTCGTCCGCGAGCGTGTACTGCTGGGTGACGATGTCACCCTTCAGCCAGGAGTGGTGCTGGGCGGCGACGGCTTCGGCTTTCTGCCCACCGGGGAGGGCGTGGCTCTCAGAGTTCCCCAGTCCGGCACGGTACAGATCGGCGACAGCGTTGACCTGGGAGCCAACACCACGGTAGACAGGGCCGCTGTAGGAGTTACCACGCTTGGAGACGGCGTCAAGCTGGATAACCTGGTAATGATCGCGCACGGCTGCGACCTGGGCGATCACACCATACTGGCGGCTCAGACCGGTGTAGCCGGGAGCACCAGGCTGGGGGCCGGGGTAATGACCGGTGGGCAATGCGGGTTCGGTGGACACCTCGAAATCGGCGCCGGCGTGCAGTGCGCAGGGCAGACCGGCGTGCTGGGGGATGTGAAAAGTGGCGAGATAGTTGCCGGAACGCCCGCTGTAAACATTGGCCTGTGGCGGCGCTGTTCGGTGTTGCTCAAACGCTTACCCGAGCTGTTTAAACGGGTAGCCAGGCTCGAAAAAGCGCTGGATACGGGGTCCGATGAGATCAATTGATTCGTTGCCTTCCCCCGTAACCCGGTGTACACTGCGCGGCTGTCGAGGCGTTACCGGTGCGGTAAGCACCTGGTTTTGTAGGCGAGAATGGAAGTCCGCATAGCAGACCTTGGGTCGGTTCCCAGGCGGGTAGAGTTTTCTGAACCCGTAGCAGGCATGAACCGGCAGCTCGCGCTCAGTCCCGGGTGCACGGGCCAGCATTTTGACGAGGCGCTCAAGGTAGCTGCCGAGTTGCAGCTGTGCGGCGACGATGTGGTCGTAACAGGGCGACTGGAGGGCGGCGTGACGGGTGATTGCCCGCGCTGTCTCGACGAGTTTTTCAGGGGTATCAAGCGGGATTTTCGCTTGGTCGTTGAACGGTTTGACAGGGGAGCAGACGCTGAAAGCAGTGCGGCCCCGAGCCACGATGGTGACAGGCTCGACCTGTCACCACTGGTAGTTGAAGAACTGTTGCTGGGAGTCGATGATACGACACCCTGCAGTGATGATTGCAGGGGCCTGTGTTCCGGCTGTGGGGCCAACCTCAACCGAGCCCCCTGCACTTGTGATTGATCGTTGGTAGAGCGAGTTTACCGAACTTAGATAGAGAGGAAGATACCGAGATGGCTGTACCAAAGAGAAGAACTTCGAAGTCCAAGAGAGATTCGCGTCGCGCCCACGATGCGCTTTCCACTCCGCCCATGGCGGATTGTCCGAATTGCGGTGAAAAAAGAGCTCCGCACCGTGCCTGCGCCGCGTGTGGCCACTACAAGGGCCGCGCCGTAGTCGGCAGCCAGGAGTAGTCTGCTGGATCCGGCTGCTCGTTTTGCGGGGCGGTTGGCGTTGGTCACCGGCGGCACCCGTGGCATAGGAGCAGCCGTTACTCGGTCCCTGCTCGAGGGAGGCGCCCGGGTAGTCGGGGTCTACAGGACCGACGATGCAGCCGCCGAGGAGTTTGTATCTTCACTCGGCGACCTGGCAAAGGCCTTTGAATCCCGGAAACTAGACCTCGCCGAATCCGGGGAGGTTGCTGGACTGTCGGACCTCGGGGCCGAACTGGTCGTAAATTGTGCGGGTCGTTCGCGTGATGGCTTACTCCTGAGGTCGAAGGGCGATTTCGTATCCGGGGTCCTGGCCAACAACCTGGAGTCTTCCATTTCGGTGTGTCGTGTCCTGTTGCCGGCTATGCTCAAGGCCCGTTTTGGCAGGATCGTCAACGTGAGTTCGGTGGTGGCTTCAACCGGCAATGCCGGCCAGACCGCTTACGCTGCCGCGAAGGCCGGAGTCGAGGGTTTCACGAGGGCGCTCGCGCGCGAAGTGGGGGCCAAGGGCATCACCGTAAACTGCGTGGCGCCGGGTTTCATAGAGACCGCTATGACCTCGGCAACTGATGAACAACGGCTGCAGTCCGTGCTCGATTCCACCGCCGTGGGTCGCGCCGGTACGGCCGCCGAAGTTGCCCACGCGATAAGCTTTTTGTGCGAAACAGGGGCCTCTTACGTCACCGGTGCGGTGTTGCATGTCAACGGTGGCTTGTATATGTAACCGGCGTTCCCGCGACGCTGTCGCGAGGCGGCGACCGCGGGGCTGCGCCTCGATCGGAGGGAGATAGAAGTATGGGGTCTGTAAACGAAAAGGTGCTCAAGATTATCTGCGAACACCTGACGGTTGACCCGTCACAGGTGTCCCTCGACTCTTCTTTCCTGGATGACCTGGGGGCCGATTCCCTTGATATCGTTCAGCTGATAATGGGCCTGGAAGAAGAGTACCAGGTCGAAATATCTGACGAAGACGCAGAAAAAATACGCACGGTCCAGGACGTCATCGACTATGTCCAGGCCGGACAGAAGTAAGGAGTGATCGGCGATAGCGTCTGCGATCAAAGTTATCGTAGCCTCGGATCACGCCGCGGTTGCAGCGCGGGTCCTGGTTGTCGAAACACTCGCTTCGCTGGGTTACGTCGTCGACGATGCCGGACCCACCGGAGAGGACTCTGTGGACTACCCGGACTACGCCCAGCTTGTGGGCGAGGCCGTGGGTAGCGGAAAGTCGGAACTGGGCGTGTTGCTTTGTGGCAGCGGCATCGGGATGTCGATAGCCGCCAACAAGATCCCGGGTGTCCGGGCTGCCCTCGTGCACGATGTGACCGGGGCGCGACTTTCTCGGCAACACAACGACGCGAATGTCCTGGTGTTGGGTGGTGGAATGATGGGCGATCGCTTGCTCAGGGACGTGGTAGAAGCCTGGACGGGCGCCTCTTTTGAGGGAGGCCGGCACCAGGGGCGGGTTAACAAGATAACCGCACTTGAAAGTGCGGTGCGAGGTAGCAGCCGATGAGCCTGCTTGCACAACAGGATCCTGAAATCAGCAAAGCCCTGGGCGACGAACTTGCCCGACAGCAGCGCAACCTTGAGCTCATAGCCTCGGAGAACGTGGTCAGCGAGGCCGTGCTCGAAGCGATGGCGTCTGTGCTCACAAACAAGTACGCCGAGGGGTACCCCGGACGCCGCTATTACGGCGGCTGTGAACACGTTGACGTTGTCGAGCAGTTGGCAATAGACCGGGTGCTCGAATTGTTCGGCGCTGATCACGCCAACGTGCAAGCTCACTCCGGTTCGCAGGCCAACATGGCGGTTTATTTTTCCCAGCTTCAGCCGGGTGACACGATACTGGCCATGAACCTCGCCCACGGCGGGCACCTCACCCACGGCAGCCCGGTTAATTTCTCGGGGCGGTTCTTCAACGTTGTCCCCTACGGGGTCAAGGAACCGGATGGACTGATTGACTTCGACGAGGTGGCCGAGCTGGCGAGAGAGCACAAGCCTAGAATGATTGTTGCCGGTCACAGCGCTTATCCCCGACAGCTTGAATTCAAGCGCTTCAGGGACATCGCCGACGAGGTATCTGCGCTGTTGATGGCCGACATTGCCCACGTTGCGGGGCTGGTGGCTACGGGCCTGCACCCGTCTCCCGTACCCTACTGCGATTTCGTGACCACGACCACGCACAAGACCCTGCGCGGTCCGCGTGGCGGCGTGATTTTATGCCGCGAAGAGTTCGCCAAGGCCATAGACTCGTCTATTTTTCCCGGGAACCAGGGCGGTCCTCTGATGCACGTCATAGCCGCCAAGGCGGTCGCGTTTTCAGAAGCCCTCGAGCCCGCGTTCAAGGTCTACCAGCAGGCGGTCCTCGATAACGCGCGCGCTCTCGCCGATAGCTTGCTTGGCAGAGGTTTTACCCTGGTGTCGGGCGGTACCGATAACCACCTGCTGTTGATCGATTTTAGAAAAAGCGAGATTACCGGCAAGGTTGCGCAGCATGCTCTCGACCGGGCAAATATTACTACCAACAGGAACTCGGTTCCCGATGATCCGCGCTCGCCCTTTGTCACTTCCGGGTTGAGGCTGGGCACACCCGCCGTCACCACGCGGGGAATGGGGACGAGCGAAATGGTCGCCGTAGCCGCTTTCATCGAACGGGTACTGGCGGCGGTTGACGATGCCTCGGTCGCAGAAGCGGTGGGAGCCGAAGTAGGGAGCCTATGCGCTTCGTTTCCCCTCTATCCCTCATCGGCACCAGCCCGACAAGCCAGGGCCTGAAGCGCGTGGCCCGGTGAGGCTGACGTGAAGTGCCCGTTCTGCAGCGTCGACGGTAACCGGGTCGTTGACTCCCGCGACAGCGGTGATGACACCGTCCGGCGGCGCAGGGAATGCGAAGGCTGCGGACGACGTTTTACCACCTACGAGCGCATCGACGCGATCATGCCCCACGTTGTGAAGAAGGGAGGGCGCCGCGAAACCTGGGACCGTGGCAAGATCATTCGGGGGCTTTTCAAGGCTTGCGAGAAACGCCCGGTTTCGGTCGAAGCGGTCGAATCCACAGCCGATGCCATAGAACGAGAAGTGCAGGAGCTAGGGCTTGCCGAACTCGACAGTTCGGTGGTCGGCGAAGCGGTGATGCGATCTCTCAAGGGGCTCGACGAAGTGGCTTATGTGCGTTTTGCGTCGGTGTACCGTTCTTTTCGCGACATAGATGAATTCATGGCGGTGCTGGAAAGCCTTGTGCGCGAGAAGGGTCAGGGAGACAAGAAGAAATGAGAGTGCTGGCGGCCACAGATAGCAAGCGCATGCTTCAGGCCTGCGAAGAGGCCGACCGTGGTCTTGGCCACACCTCGCCGAACCCGGCGGTCGGCTGCGTTGTGGTCAAAAACGGCCGGCTCGTAGGGCGGGGCTTTCATGCCGCCGCTGGGCAGGCACACGCCGAGGTCGCCGCTCTCAGCGATGCCGGTACTGCGGCGCGAGGGGCGACGGTCTACGTGACGCTCGAGCCTTGCTGTGTGCAGGGACGCACGCCAGCCTGTACCGAGGCCTTGATCGCAGCCGGCGTCAAGATGGTCGTATACGGAAGCCGCGATCCCAACCCGCGGGTCAATGGACGTGGTGGCCGCAAACTCAAGGCGGCCGGAATCGAAGTGGTCGCCGGTGTCGAGCAGCCCGCGTGCGACCAGCTCGTGAAGGGATACCGTGAGTGGGTTCAGACCGGCTCCCCCCTCGTGGGCATGAAACTAGCCGTCAGTCTCGATGGGCGTATCGCGGCCAGGGGCGGAGCTTCCAAGTGGATATCGGGACCGGCCTCGCGTGCCCTGGTGCAGCAGATGCGCAGACGAGCAGACGCCGTGCTCGTCGGTGCGGGAACGGTGGCCGCTGATGACCCTCGGCTCAGCTGCAGGCTTCGCGGCGCGAGACAACCCCTGCGCGTGGTTCTCGACGAACGCCTCTCGGTGTCGCCCCGGTCACGGGTTGTTGCCGGGCGCGGAGATTGCCTCCTGGTTTGCGCGCCAGGCGAAGTCAGTAGCGGAAGAGCAGAAACCCTGCGAGCTGCAGGCGCGGAGGTTTACGGCGTGCGCGGGCGCGGGCGCGGTGCGTGGCAGCGGTTGCTGGCCGAACTGGGCAGGCGCGATGTACACGAATTGCTCATAGAAGGCGGAGCCGGGGTCGCAGCGAGCGTCGTTAAAGCCCGCGTGGTTTCTGAACTGACCCTGTTCTATAGTACACGGCTACTCGGTGGCGATGGGGTGCCGATGCTTGATTCACTCGGGGTCAGGTCTCCGTCGGGAGCACCCCTGCTGAGTGATGGCACGATAGACAGGGTCGGCCATGACTTCGTGTGGCGTGGTCGGTTTGAAAACAGTGGCTGAGAAAAAAAAGGATAACCCGGTAGAGCTTGCCGTCAGTGCACTGTCAGCTGGCCGGGTCGTGCTATTGACCGACCGTAAGCACCCGGAGCGAGGGGCCAGCGTTTGCGTAAATCCCGGCCTTCTTGATGCCGACACGATCAATTTCTTTGTGAGCCACGCCCGCGGCCTGTTATGCCTGGCTATGACAGAGCAGCGCATGCAACAGCTGGGGATTCCCTTGCTGGCCGACGATTCGGCGCGGGAAGGGAGGCCGGTTTTCGGCGCGTCCATTGAAGCGGCGAAAGGAGTGAGCACTGGAATATCGGCGGCCGATCGGGCTCGAACGATCCTGGTGGCCTCGCATCCCGATTCGGACGTAAACTCCCTGGTCATGCCCGGGCACGTACACTCGGTTCGTGTTTCGGACAGGGGGGTACTGGTTACGGCGGCCCCCGCCGAAGCCGCTGCTGATCTCGTTGCCATGACCGGCTCGGAGCGCTCTGCCGCCTTTTGTTGCGTACTGGGTGAGGATGGGGAAGTGGCTGATGATGCAGAATTGCGCGCCCTGGCTGAGCGCTTTTCGCTTGCCATGGTGGATATCTCGGAAGTGGTTGATTTGCGGCTGAAAACCGAGCTGGTGGTTGAACGGGTTGCCGAAAGGGAAATCGACAGCGCCTACGGTGGCAGCTACCGCGCCGTTGTTTATCGTAACGACATGGACGAACACGAACACGTGGCCCTGGTAGCGGGAGTCCTGGATGGCCCGGAGCCGGTCTGGGTGAGGGTCCATTCGCAGTGTCTTACGGGTGACGTGCTCGGCTCGGCGCGCTGTGACTGTGGAGAGCAGCTCGCCATGTCGCTCGAGATGATAGCAGGCAGCGGTCGCGGCGTCGTAGTCTATATGCACCAGGAGGGGCGTGGGATAGGCCTGGCGAATAAGATCAAGGCCTACCACCTGCAGGACCAGGGCAGGGACACGGTTGAGGCCAATCTCGACCTGGGATTTGGCAAAGACCTCAGGGACTACGGCATGGCGGCGCAAATACTTAAGGACCTTGGCGTTACCAGGGTCTGCCTGCTCACGAACAACCCCGCGAAGGTAAGCGGGCTCAAGAAACACGGCATTGATGTGACCGAACGACGCCCGCTCCAACC
Organism: Pseudomonadota bacterium; assembly: GCA_014382245.1. Lineage (GTDB taxonomy): Bacteria > Desulfobacterota > Binatia > UBA1149 > UBA1149 > UBA1149. Next base: position 21,522 of record JACNKC010000042.1, read on the forward strand.
ACCGGCTCGTGCTCACAACGTGGATTACCTCAAGACCAAGCAGCAGAAACTCGGCCACCTTCTCGACAGCGGGGCGCTCGAGGGCATTCCCCGGGAGAACCGCGGTGGCGACTAACAAGACTCGAATCGCGGTGGTTGTCGCCAGTTTTAATTCGGCGGTGACCGATAGCCTGCTCGAAGGAGCGCTTTCGGCAGCCGCCAGGTACGAAGCCGATATCGACGTTTATAGAGTACCCGGGGCGTTCGAGTTACCTTTGTTGGCCTCGAGTGCTGCCCGGAGTGGGCGCTACGACGCCGTGGTCTGCCTGGGGGCTGTCATCAGGGGCGAGACCCCGCACTTTGACTACGTGTGTTCCCAGGCCGCTGCTGGTGTTCAGCGGGTCGCACTGGACGAGAACATGCCCGTGTCTTTTGGCGTACTCACGACCGACAACATCGAGCAGGCGCTCGCCAGGGCAGGCGGGGAGTTTGGTAACAAGGGCTACGATGCGGTGGTTTGCGCGGTCGACACATTGCTGGAGAAGCGTCGGCTGGAGGCAGGCTGAAAGTCGCATGGGGGTACGAACCAAAGCTCGCGAAGCGGCCTTGCAGCTTGTCTACCAGGTGGAGCTTGGCGGTGAGCGTTCGCCCGAAGCTATCGAGCTTTTCTGGGCTGAACTCCCGACCGCCGGTGAGACTGTCCGCCGATACGGTTCGCAACTGGCGACGGCGGCGCTCGAGAACCAGGAAGAACTCGACGCCATGGTTTCAGGCGCGGCTGAAAACTGGGACATCCAACGCATCGCGCGTGTGGACTTGTGCCTGCTGAGAATCGCTCTTGGCGAAATGATATACGTGGGTGGCACGCCCGTGGCGGTGGTAATAAACGAAGCAGTCGAGGTTGCCAAGAAATTTTGTGACACCACCAGCCCGGCTTTTGTTAACGGGGTTCTCGACTCGGTCGTGGTGGAGCGCAAGCTGCTGGAGAAGCAGGACGGCAAGTCGGCGTGAAGTTCTACGACCCCTCGGTCATCGAGAAGAAGTGGCAGTGCCACTGGCAGGATAACGACAGCTTCAAGCCCGCTGGCGATGGCACTCCGTACTACCAGCTCGAGATGTTTCCGTACCCCTCCGGGCGCATCCACATGGGCCACGTCCGGAATTACACTATCGGCGACGTGCTCGCGCGCTTTCACGCGGCCCGGGGCCGACGTGTTTTTCATCCCATGGGCTGGGATGCCTTTGGACTTCCCGCCGAGGCTGCTGCCATCGAACGGGGCGTGGCGCCGGCCTCCTGGACGCGGTCTAATATTGAAGAAATGAAGAAACAACTGGGGCGCCTGGGCTTCAGTTATGACCCAGGCACTGAACTGGCGACCTGTGATGTTGACTACTATCGGTGGGAGCAACTGTTTTTTGTGCAGATGCTCGAGCGTGGCATCGCTTACAGAAAGAGCGCGGTCGTTAACTGGTGTGAAGGCTGTGGTACGGTGCTCGCCAACGAGCAGGTCGACGGGGATAGTTGTTGGAGAGGGCACAGCCCGGTAACCCCCCGCGAGCTTGACCAGTGGTTCTTGAAGATTACCGATTACGCCGACGAGCTGCTCGACGGCCTGGACGAGCTCAAGGGCAAGTGGCCAGACAAGGTCCTAACCATGCAGCGCAACTGGATCGGCCGCAGCGAGGGGGTAGAAGTCTTTTTTGAACTGCCGGCCCTTGGTGAACCGCTGAAGGTGTTCACCACCAGGGTTGATACCCTCTTTGGAGCTACCTTTGTATGCATTGCTCCCGAGCACCCTGCGGCGATGAAGCTGGCCGAAGCCGGCGGACGCGAGAAAGAAGCCCGGGAGTTCGTGGCTGCCGTGGCTGCGCGAAGCAACGTCGAGCGCGCGCAGGGCAAACAGGGTTTCGACACCGGCAGCCGGGCGGTCAATCCGGTCAACGGTGAAGAAATACCGGTGTTCCTGGGCGATTTTGTCCTGATGGGTTACGGGACCGGGGCGGTAATGTCGGTTCCCGCCCACGATCAGCGAGATTTTGAGTTTGCCCGGGGCAACTGTATCGCCGTGAGGCCGGTGATCGCTCCCCCCGCGGGCCCTCTCGTAGCCACCGATATGACCGAGGCCATGGTGGAGGACGGAATTCTCCACGACAGTGGCGATTTTGACGGGTTGGCGAGCAGCGACGCCCGGGAAGGGATCTGTGCGCAGCTCGTCAAAATGCAGCGTGGCCGGGCGGTCGTCAACTACAGGTTGAGGGACTGGGGTATCTCGCGGCAACGGTACTGGGGGTGTCCGATTCCGGTTATTTACTGCGACAGTTGCGGCACCGTAGCGGTGCCCGAAAAGGATCTCCCGGTCGTCCTGCCCGAAGACATTACCATGCCGCCAAGCGGGGCATCGCCGCTCGCGTCATTGACTGGGTTCGCTCAGGTTTCTTGCCCCGGTTGTGGTGGAGAGGCCCGCCGCGAAACTGACACGATGGACACCTTCATGGAGTCGTCCTGGTACTTTCTTCGCTACACCAGCGCCGGGGATGAGCAGCGCCCCTTCGACCCTGCGGCGGTGGCCGAGTGGCTACCCGTTTCCCAGTACGTCGGTGGGGTCGAGCACGCGGTTCTTCATCTTCTCTACTCCCGGTTTTTCACCCGCGTGCTCAGGGACCTTGGGTGGCTGGACCTGTCTGAACCTTTCGGCGAACTGTTGACCCAGGGCATGGTGATCAAGGACGGTTCCAAGATGAGTAAATCGAAGGGCAACGTCGTTGACCCGGATGAACTCATCGAGCGTTACGGGGCCGATACCGCGCGTCTTTTCTCGGTATTTGCTGCTCCCCCCGAGAAAGACCTCGAGTGGAGCGAGAAGGGCGTAGAAGGAGCGAGCCGCTTTATATCGAGGGTCTGGCGGCAGGTCGTTGTCGCTGCCGAAGAAACCAGCGGTGACTGTTCTGACCCGGGGCCCGAAAGCCTGGACGAAGAGGGACGGCGTCTACGCGGGGTCGTGCACGAAACGATTCAACGAGTCAGTCACGACGTGGGTGCACGCCTGCGCTTCAACACCGCTATCGCGGCTATTATGGAGCTGGTCAATGAATACCAGTCGGCTGATTTTACAGCGCTCGCAGATGGTGAACGCCTTCATCGCTTCGGGCTTGGCACGGTGCTCTTGCTGCTTGGACCTTTTGTACCGCACGTCGCCAACGAGCTGTGGGGTGAGTTGACGGGCCAAGAAGATATGAACCAACAGGGTTGGCCCGTCCACGACGAGGCGGCGCTGCTGCGGGAAAGCATTGAAATAGTGTTGCAGGTTAACGGTAAAATACGGTCCCGGATCCAAGTATCAGCCGATATCGACAGGGATGAGCTGGGCCGACTGGCCCTGGCCGACTCGAGGGTCATTGCTTACCTTGACGGCGCCGATCCCCGCAAGGTGGTAGTTGTGCCCGGCCGGCTGGTAAACGTGGTTATATGAGCAACAAGGGTGATCGCCTGTTCTTGTTCGTGGTGGCCAGCGCGTCGGCGATCCTGTTGTCGGCTTGTGGCTACACGGTGCTGCGGCCGGGAGCTGCGCTGCCTGATTCGGTGCGTAGTGTTTACGTGGCCCAGGTTGTCGGCGACGAGGGCGATCCCGTCCTCGCGGACAAGCTGCGCCGGGAATTGCGGGTTCGGTTTCGCCGGCAGGGACGTCTCGGTGTCGTCGATTCGCCGCTTCGCGCTGACTCTATTATTGAGCTCACCGTGTCGGGATACCGGCGCCAGCCCGTTGCGTTCAACCAGTTCGACGAAGTGCTGGACTACGACACCACGCTCAGGGTCCGGATGTTGATGAAGAACCGGACCGGGGAAACCCTGCTGGAAAGGGACTTGTCGGTTTCGCGAGGCCATCCCGCCGTGCGCGATGCCATTGTCACCAGCAGCGCGGCTTTTGTCGCTGACCGCAAGGTTGCGGCTGGGGACCTGGCCGAGTTCGATGGCGTGCAGTTGGGTGTTTACACTCGTGCCGCTGCTGTCGATGGCCTCGTGGAGGACCTGGTCGACGCGGTAATGTCGTCGCTATCGATCGTGTATCCGCTGGGTGGCGTCGGAGCGGTGAGGGCTGAAGTCTCACAGGGAGAAACACGGCCCTGATAGTAACGGGGGAAAATGAGCGATGTTAGGCTGCGGTGCACGGCCAGGCGCGGGCATGCCCCGGGGGGTACAGGCGAGTTGTCTCAGCGCGCCCTGTACGGACGGGGACTAGTTGCTTGAGAGCCTGGCGACCTGTCGAGCGAGGCGCGAGGTCTGCCGCGAGGCGGTCGAGCGGTGGAGCACGCCTTTGCCGGCTGCTTTACCGAGAATACTTTCAGCTGCTACCAGCTCGCGCTTGGCGGTATCCGAGTCGCCGGCGGCGATGGCTTCGCGCAGGCGGCGCACAACCGAGCCAACACGGCTACGGACCACACGATTGGCCGTGCGGCGGCGTAAAGACTGGCGGTGACGCTTCAGTGCTGATTTGTGGTTTGCCACTATGACTCCTCCAGCGAAACGGGCTTCCTCAGAGAAAACGGCTTCTGCCGCGAACTCGAACGGCCCTCTAACCAGGCCCCGAGGTGACCGGAATCGCGGACTCTAACAAGCGCGAAGGGCCCGGTCAAGCCAGCGGCGAGGCGGGCAGCGACGCTGCGGGCTCAATAGCTGGCGGCGCTGTCAGGGTGGGGGCGTTCACCGCGCTGAGCCGGGTATCCGGCCTCGCGCGGGATATCGTCCTCGGTGGTCTTTTTGGCGCTTCTGGCGGCATGGACGCATTCTTCGTCGCCTTTCGTATCCCCAATCTGTTTCGCCGTGTAGCAGCCGAGGGAGCGGCAAGCATCGCCTTCGTTCCTGTTTTCAGTGGGATTATCGGCAGACAGGGGAGGCTTGAAGGCAATCGTGCGATAGCTGCCGTGGGCGGCGCCGCGCTGCTTGGCCTGCTTTTCCTGACCTTGGCTGGTGTTTTCTTTGCCGATGAAGTGGTCTCGGTTTTTGCCCCGGGTTTTTCGGCAGATGCGGGCCAGTTTGAACTGGCGGTGATGCTTACCAGGGCGCTGTTCCCGTATTTGTTACTGGTGGGCATGGCCGCCTGGGCCATGGGTGCCTTGCATTCTTATCGCCGCTTTACCGCGCCGGCCGTCGGCCCCGTGCTGTTGAATATCAGCATTATCATCGCCGCGGTTGCCCTGGTCGACAGGCTCGTACCAGCGGTCATGGCCCTGGTCGTGGGGGTCCTCGTAGGCGGGTTTTTCCAGTTCGCTGTACAGATCAAGTCGCTGCTGAAGGAGGGGATAAACCCCGTGCCTTCGTGGCGGCCGACGCACCCGGCTGTCAGGCAGGTAGGTGTACTGCTGGGTCCCGCGGTTTTTGGCGCAGCGGTTTACCAGGTCAATGTGCTGGTATCCACCATACTGGCTTCTGTGCTCCAGGAGGGCAGCGTGTCCTGGCTCTGGTACGCGGATCGAATCTTTGAGTTTCCGCTGGGCATAATCGCCGTCGCCATAGGAACGGCCGCGCTGCCACGCTTGAGTGAGCAGGCGGCGGCCGGCGACAACCGGGGCATGGCCGCCAGCCTGGCCTGGTCGCTGCAGATGGCTTGGTCGCTGTGTATTCCCGCGGCCCTGGCTATGTGGCTGCTGGCCCCGGAGATAGTAGCTGCTCTTTTCGAGCGTGGGCAGTTTTCTCCTGCTGATACCGCGGCCACCGCGCTCGCTCTGCGCGCGAGCAGCCTGGGACTGCTCGGCGTGGCTTCAGTCCGGGTGCTCGTCAACGTGTTCTACGCCATGAAAAAACCATCGCTGCCGGTAATCGCGGCCGTTGTTGCACTGGTGGCCAACGTAGTTTTTGACGTTGCTTTCATGGGGCCAGCCGTCAGGCCCGTGGACTGGTGGGCGGGGCGGGCCCTGGCCGGTGCGGTCGAGTTCATGGGCGTGGCCGATTTCGACCACGCGGGGCTCGCCCTCGGGGCCGCGCTGGCTTCAATATGCAACGCAGCGGTCCTCTTCTTTTTCGTGGTCCGGCAGTTTCCGGATTTCGGCCGAAGCATTATTAACCGGGAGCTGGTGGTTCAACTCGTGGCCACTGCGGTCATGGGCGCGGTGCTCGCCGTCGCGAAGCCCCTGGTCGCGCAGCTGCCCGGGGGGGCTTTGACCGCGTTGCCGTTGCTGGTGGCCGCGGGCGGCGCTTGCTACATGGCGGTGTCGTCTCTGCTGGGGAGCGAGGTAACACGATCCATGATAGCTCGCATCCGGCCAGGGCCTCGTCACCCCTGATCGTCGGTTTTCTTCCAGGCGTTTTCCAATTCACCCGTGGCGATATCGCTGATCTCGCGGCCGGCAAGGCGTGTCTCGAGGAGTCGGAAGCGCTTTTCATATCTACGCAGGCTCCCGGCAAGCGCCGTGTCTGCGTTGACACCGATTTTGCGCGACAGGTCGACGAGCGATACCAGTAGCTCGCCTATGACAAGTTCGCTTTGCTCGTCGTCGGCGGCGGTGAGGGCGGCATCGAGGCGCGTGAGCCCCGCGTCGACCTGCGAGCGGCTATCGGCCGCGCTCGCACGGTCAAAGCCACCGCCAGCCGCCTTTTCTCCCAGGCGATGGGCCTTGAGCAGGCTGGGAAGGGCGGCTGGAACCCCGTCGATAACCGAGGGTTGTTGACCCGGGGCGGCTGAGGCTTTTCGCTCTTCGAGTTTGAGGCGAGTCCAGTTACTGGCGACTTCTTCCGGGGTTTCAGCGTCGCCGTCTGCAAAGACGTGGGGATGTCGCCTGATGAGCTTCGAGCTCAAACCTTCCACTACGTCATCGATCGTAAAGGCCCGCCTCTCTCCAGCGATTTCCGAATGGAAAAGAACCTGCAGCAGGACGTCGCCGAGTTCTTCCTGCAGTCGTAGGTCTGAGCCCGAATCGATGGCCTCGAGAGCTTCGTAAGTTTCCTCGACGAAGTAGGGCTTCAGCGATTCGTGGGTCTGCTCTGCGTCCCAGGAACAACCGCCTGGAGCGCGCAGGCGGTGCATGAGGCGGACGAGCTGAGCGAAAGTGTCGCCGGTGTCCATCGCGGGGTCGTTGTCCGCTGCCTGGGTACTCAGGTTGAGCTGCCGTCCAGCGAATTCAGGAGCTCGTCGGCAGCAACCAGTACCGGGGTTCGCTTGGTCAGGCACGCGTAGTGGCCGGCGAGCTGGGCGTTAAGCTTGGCCCCGTTGCGGTCGCCCTTTTTCAGTAGAGCCCTGGCGAGTGACAGCCTGGTGTTGGCGCCGGTGGGGTTGAGTTCAACCGCGCGCTTGAGATAGGAGAGCGCCTTGTTGAGATTTCCACCGAGCAGTCGGGGCAGTCCCAGTAGAATGCCCCCTTTCACGCCCAGGGCGTGCGCGTGCCGGGGATTGATTTCCAACGCGGTGTCGAGGTGGCGTCTCAGCGGCGACATCTGGATAACGGTCGAAAGTCCCGGGCCTTTAGCCATGGCCCTGCTGCCAGCCGAGGCAAACAGCAGGAAATGGGCATCGGCTTCCCTTGGGTTTTCGAGCAGGACTTCTCTCGCCAGTTCTTCCGCTTCGCGGTACAGGCGGTCTTTCAACTGCACCGAATCGCAGAGCTCGGCCGCTCGTATGTAGCGGCGCGCTCGGTAAAGGGGATCTTCGTCGCTGGAGGCCCGGGCGGGGAGGGCCCCCAGTAACAGGGAGGCGCAAAGCAGCGTCGTCAAGGCTGAAAATGCTACGCCTCGCAAGCGGGCGACTTGGTGGTGGTCCTTCAAGGCTGGTCTCTTTTGGCCTGCCTGGGGTCCGAGGGGTGGTGGCAGGCCGACAAGACAGTCTAGCAGCCGAGCCGGGAGGGGGGCAAGTCACTGGCAAGAAAAGCCCGAATCCAAGGGATATAAGTCAGGTCACACTCGCTCCGAATCAGATTCATAATGCGTTGGTCTTGTTCGCGTTTTGAATTCGGCCGGGTGCCTGGGGGGACAGGGTTCACTCCCAGGTGCAGCAGTCAGCTAACAAGGCAGCTGCTCTGCCACATCGCAAAGCATTGCAGTTTGTTCCCTTCCCATACACGCAATCTTACGCTCTTGGATTCTCGGGGCGAAAAAGTTGTCCCGGGCTCGTTATTTCGTTGACCGACAATGGGGTGCAGCAGTAGGCTGCAAGCAGAGAGGAAGGAAGCAACGCGAGGGGAGAGCGGGGTTTCCAACAAGGAGGAACAGTCGCCATGAATGGAAGCCAGACATTGCAACTCGTAGCCGTAGAACCGGATAATTCAGAAGTCTGTTCCGAGCCGGCCAATCGCCTCATGCTCGCTGTGCTGGAGGAGGCCCTTGTGACCTTCCAGTCGGGTCTGGATTCGCCGCGGCCTGAAGCGAGACATCGCTTCTTTGAGGTCGATAGCTGGATAGCCAGCCAGGACACGGACTCGGCTTTTTCCTTTGAGAACATATGCACTTCGCTGAGGATTGATCCTGAGTACATCCGCAAGGGCTTGCGGCGAATGAAGAAACTTGCCCTCGGTGGCATTCCAGGCGAAGTGGGCCGGCCCGGCCTGAGACGAGAAAGGATTTACTCGCGCCGAGGCTGGAAAGGCCAGATCGGCTGAAATCTCCCCTGGCTGTCGCGCCCCGGGCGTCCGAGCGAACTTTGCTGGACGAAGCAACCCCGGGGTGCGGCAGCACTTTTTTTTCTGCGCACGAGGCGCCTATTCCGGCAGCCACCCTCGATCGACAGGTACTGAAAAACTTGCGGGCCATTCATTGTCTGGTTAAGCTCGTCCAATGGCTGTCAATCCAGCGGTAATCTCAGTACTCGGCCGTGACCAGAAAGGGGTCGTGGCCCGGGTGTCGGCCTACCTGGCCGAGCGGCAGGTCAACATAGAGAACATCGAGCAGACCGTGATGGAGGGCATGTTTATCATGACCATGCTCGTGGATCTCGCCGACCTGTCAGGAAGCCTCGACTCACTGGTTCTTGACCTCAAGAAGGTCGGCGAAGAGCTCGCCATGGACGTGAGCGTAAGGTTGCACGGCGAGCGGTCGCGGAAGAAGATCGCCATCCTGGTTTCGCGTGAGCCCCACTGCCTGCAAGCCCTCGCGGCCGCCCACCGCTCGGGAGACCTGGACGCTGATATTTCGTTGGTATTGTCCAACCACCAGGATCTTGAGCCGCTCGCCCAGCAATACCAGCTGCCTTTCAGGTACTTTCCCTCAACCGACAAGGAAGCCCACATGCAGTTTCTCGGCGACCAGCTCGACGCCATAGCCCCGGACCTCGTCGTGCTTGCGCGCTACATGCAGGTAGTACCTCCCGATCTCGTTGGCAGGTATCGCAACCGGATGGTCAACATCCACCCTTCGTTGCTGCCTTATTACCCGGGGGCCAAGGCGTACCGCCAGGCCTGGGAGGCCGGTGTCAGGGTGTGTGGCTGCACCGCGCACTTTGTAACCGAGGAGCTCGACCAAGGGCCGATCATCCTGCAGGACGTGTTTCACATTAACGTGGGGCAGGATGGTCTGGAGGACGTGAGGCGACGTGGGCAGGAACTCGAGGCGCGCACCCTGACCAAGGCGGTCAGCCTGTTTGTAAACGATGAACTAGTGGCATCAGAGAGCAAGGTGCTGTTCAGGCCCGGCAGGGTCGACTGAAAACTTCAGCTCGCGCCAGGCGAGGGCTCCGCGCTGGCGGTGATCTCGACTTCCAGGCGGGCTGATACCGGCGCAAAGAATTGCTCCAACTCTGCGGCGGTGGTACCCCGGGCATCGACCAGCACCGAGAGCGTGTAGATAGGGGTGCCGCTTTGAGGAGCAGGTGATACATGACCGCGCAGGTCTCGAATATTCATTTCGCGTTCGGCGAGCACCCGCGCAACGCCGGCAACGATGCCTGCCTTGTCTACGCCCACGGCCCGAAGTCGCAGTTGGGCTTCGTCGCTGGGGGCCGCATTTCTGGGGGCTTCGTCCAGCGGTCGCAGGTAGACGGTCAGGTGGCGTTCCCACTCGAGGCGCCGGACCGCGGACGCGAGGGTTTCCCCTGTCGAATCAGATGTGCCGCTGACGAGCACCAGCGTGGCGAACTCCCTGCCGAGCGCTGTCATGGCAGTGTCCTCGAGGTTGCAGCCACAATCGTAAACGCACTGCGCGAGGTCGGCCACGATCCCGGGACGATCTCTTCCGATCGCGACTATAGTGAACCATTGTTTTTCTGCCACGCGGGAATGTTAGCAGTCCCGCTACAGGCGTCAAAGCACCCGGGGACGACGACCCCGTGAGGAATTCCAGGATAGCAGGGGCTCCCCTCGGTGGTGGCAGCTCGGCGTGCCTGCCGATCAGCGTTATTATCCCGGCCTTGAATGAAGAAGGATCGATCGGGGCTGTCGTGCGCTGCGCTTCGGCAGCGGCCGAGGTAATAGTAGTGGACGGCGGCAGCAAGGACCGGACCTGCCTGCGGGCCGAAAGCGCAGGTGCGCTCGTGGTGACAGCATCCAGGGGCCGGGGACTGCAGATGAACTCGGGGGCCGACGCCGCGACAAACCCGGCCCTGCTCTTCCTGCACGCCGATACTATTCTCCCGCCGGGTTTCGAGACCGAAGTTGGTCGGCTCCTGGCCAGTGAGAGTTCAAGCGGGGCAGGGGCCGGCTGGGGACGCTTTGACCTTGATTTCGATCAAGCGGGAGCCGTTTTGAGACTGGTCGCTTTCCTTATCAATCATCGCTCCAGGTTGACGAGGAGTGCGTCGGGGGACCAGGCGATCTTTGCGAGGAAGGACTTGTTTTACGAGGCCGGTGGTTACAAGGAGCGCTACCTCTTTGAAGACATCGGCTTGTCGCGGCGTTTAAGGGGAATGGCCGCGATGGCTGTTCCCCTGTCCCGGGTTGTCACTTCGTCGCGGAGATGGACGCAGCGGGGCCTGCTGCGGACGACACTGCTCATGTGGTCGCTTAAATTGCTCTACCTTGCCGGGGTCCCGGGCGACCGTCTGGAAAGGTTCTATTATCCCGCCCACAGCCGGCGGTGATCAAGCATCCACGTCGGGGCTTGTGAGGGCCCTTGATGGAAGGCTTGCCCCACTTATCTTTACCACCCGGCCATCTACGCTGACCCTGCCCTCGGCCAGTACTTTTACTGCCCAGGGCAGGATGCGGTGTTCTTCGGTGAGCACGAGCTTTCTCAGCGTGGCGGCGTCGGAACCGGCCAGTACAGGGACGGCAGCCTGTACGATGATAGGGCCATGGTCTACGTCCCGGTCTACGAAGTGCACTGTGGCACCAGCCAGGGTGACCCCGTACTCGGCAGCCTGCGCCTGGGCTTCGACGCCACGAAACGCCGGAAGAATTGCCGGGTGTATATTTATTATCCTGCCGGGGAATTCGTCGAGAAGGGCAGGCGTGACCAGCCGGTCAAAGCCGGCCATGACAACGAGTTCCACTTTCGCCGATTTTAATTCTCCTGCTGCGGCCGTATCAAACGACTTTCGGTCGTCGTAGTCGGCCTGTTCAAGCAGGGCGGTGGGAAGCCCAAACTTCTCGGCGATGGAAAGGACTCCCGCGCCGCGCCTGTTGCACAGCAGCAGGCCTATGGTCGCCGGAAAATCAATATCCGCGCAAGCCTTGGCGAGGGCCCCAAAATTGGTGCCGCTACCCGAGGCCATTACTCCTATGCGGAAAGCTTTCTTCATCGCTTGCCGCGATAGCGGACGCTGCGCTTGCCCGGAATGATTTCTCCTATGATCGATGCCCCGCAGCGCGCCCTGCGCAGGTAGGTAACGAGCGGCTTAGCCTGGTCGGCTGCAACGACCATTACGTAACCGATGCCGCAGTTGAAGGTACGATCCATCTCCGCGCGCGAGACGCCTCCCTTGCTGGCGAGCAGTTCGAATATAGGCAGGGACGGAAAGGAGTCGCGATCAACCATCGCCGAGACTCCATCGGGCAGAACCCGCGGCAGGTTGCCAGTCAGTCCTCCACCGGTGATATGGGCCATCGCGTGGATACGGAATTTCGACAGGGCTCCCAGTACCGGCCGAACATAAACCAGGGTCGGCTCGAGCAACTCGTCTTCCAGGCTGCGCCCCAGCTCGCGGCGAAAGCGACCGAGAGAGCGTCGATTGGTGACACCCAGTGCCTTGCGCGCCAGGCTGTATCCGTTGCTGTGCAGGCCTGATGAGTGCAAGCCCACGAGCACGTTGCCCGCGCGCACAGCGCTCCCGTCTATGAGGTCTTTCTCTTCTGCAACCCCTACACAGAAACCCGCAAGATCGTAGTGTCCATCTGGGTAGAAGCCGGGCATTTCTGCCGTCTCGCCGCCTACCAGGCTGGCCTTCGACTGCCGGCATCCCTCGGCGATGCCGGTAATGATAGATTCCGCGTCGATAGACGAGAGCTTGCCCGCCGCGAGATAGTCAAGAAAGAACAACGGGCTCGCCCCGGCCGTGATCAAGTCGTTAACGTTCATCGCGACGAGGTCGACGCCAATGCTGTTGTGGCGCCCGGCCAGTATGGCTACTTCCAGCTTGGTCCCCACGCCGTCGGACGAGGACAGCAGTACCGGCTTGCGGTAGCGGGAGGGAACACGGACCGCGGCGGCAAAGGGGCCAACGCCCGATAGAACGTCTGCCGTGCGGGTAGACCCGGCGAGAGCGGCGATACGTTTTACCAGCCTGTCAGCCGCCGCGACGTCAACGCCTGCGCTTCGGTAAGTGTGCGAGCCTGAGGAAGCCACGTGCCGCGATTATCGGAGCGGGCGCGAGTAGTCAAAGACCCGTTGGTTGTATTCTAGTGGCGGATCGCGTCTCGGGCGTGGCCAACAGGCAGGCAAAGTCTACCCTTCCAGCGCCGGCCCGAACCAGTGCCTGGGCACAGTCGGCGGCGGTCGCACCCGTTGTGTAGACATCGTCAACCAGCAGTACCCGGGCCCCGTTGGGAATTTGCCGTGGGCAGTAGAACTGCCCGTGTAATCTGCGCCGCTGGGCACCGCTGCTACGGGCCTGGGCCCGTCCGGGCCTGCGTCTCAGCAGGGTGGTACGACAGGGAACGGCCAGTGCTCGCGCAGCAGAGCAGGCCAGCCAGCCTGCCTGGTTGAAGCCTCTTGTCTTCTGGCGCTCGGGTATCGAGGCTACCGGTACCACGAAGTCGATCGCCGGTGCCCAGTCGGCCACTGCAGCGGCAAACAGCAGGCACAAGGCCCGCCCCCTGCTGCGCAGGCCGCCGTACTTGAAAGCCCGCAGGGAGGCCGAAAGGCCAGGCATGGCTTCGGCTTCGTAAAGGTCTACGAAGGCCGCGAGTGCGATAGCAGGGTGGCTTGGAAGCAGCGGAACCATTCGCGCCCTGGTAGAACAGGCGCCGTAACACCGGGACAGTTTTGCGAAATCAGCGGGTGAGAAACAGGAGGGGCAGTAGTGGCTGCCGAACACTGCGAGCAGACGCAGGTAATACGAAGGCCCTGCTGCTGACATACTGAAATTCTAACCCATGTATTAGCGTTGGCGCAATAACTTTTTAGACATATAAACGTTGGCTAATGCGTGGTTGACGAGGTCGATGGTTTGTAATAGCTCAGCGGAGGTAGCCGTCGGCAGCGACGCAGCTTGGAGCGGTGCGATCTGGATAGAACGTGGCTGGTAAAGAAACCGACAGGGGAGTCGGAGACGGCGGACAGGGTCTGTTGGCTGAGGACGAGGCCGAGCAATCTGCCCCTGGCTCAACTACCGGGGAAGCGTCAGCCAAGGTGCCCCGGGTAGCAGAGGTTGCCGAGGTCGAGACCTGGCTCGAGGACATGGCCGACGAGTTGGCCGAAGTGATAGGCCGAGCGGAGGCCGTTGAGCAGGAAGGGCTTCACGATTATGCGGTTGCGCTGGTGCGAGACCGATTGCCGGTGGCCGAGGCAACGGCAGGACGGGCGTCGAGTAATAAAGAGGGCGAGGATTCACTAGGAGGAAGAGGCACTGGTGTAAGCAGTTTTGGCCTGGGGGTGCTCTTGTGCATCGTGGGTCCGCTGTTGATACCGGTTTTCCCGCCGATAGGGACCATCTTCCTCTTTGTCGGGATGGGCCTGCTTGCCTGGGGACTGCTGGTGATGTTGCTCCAGAAGTTCTGGAGCGGGATGACTGGATCCTGGGCTGGGAACGGAGATGACGGAAGTTCTGCAGCAGGGTCGGACCGGGAAGAAAAATAGCGATGGCGAAAGATAAAGAGGAATTGAGCGCAGAAGAGATCGCCGGCATCCACGAACAGCGACGCGTCGAGCAGCAGCAGGAAGCCGACCGCCGCACGCGTGGAAAGGAGCAGATGGCCAGCGTGTGGTCGAGGCGCGATTTTTTCGGACGGCTGGGCTGGTCGGGGTTCGGAATTGTGTCGCTGGCTACCCTGCTTGCGGGGATGCGTTCCAGCTTTCCGCGGGTGCTGTTCAAGCCCGACACTACCTTCAAGGCGGGCATACCCGACGATTTTGGCATCGGCGAGGTCAGTGAGAAATTCAAGAAGGACTTTCGGGTCTGGATCGTGAGAGACGATAAGGGGTTTTACGCCCTTTACGCCAAGTGTACTCACCTGGGGTGCACGCCGCGCTGGTTGACGGCTGAGAACAAGTTCAAGTGCCCCTGCCACGGCAGTGGCTTCTACCGCAGCGGAGTCAATTTCGAAGGCCCGGCCCCGCGGCCGCTTGAGCGGGTGCGGATCACCTTGACCGAAGAGGGCGAGTTGCTGGTAGACGTGGGCGTGAAGTATCGGTCGGAAAAAGGCGACTGGAGCAAGCCCGGGTCGTACCTGGCGGTCTGAATTTGCAGTGGTCTGACTGCGGACGGGGATAGAAAAAATACTTATGAGCAAGTGGGAGGAAATCAAAAAGCAGATCGTCGAGAGCCCGGTGTGGCAGTCGATCTTCCGGCACGGCTACGACGATACTCCGCGCAACCGAGTGTTGATGGTTTCAGGTAATGTCTGGCTTCACCTCCATCCTTCGAAGGTGAGGCGGCACGGGGTTCGCTTGAAGTTTACCTGGTGCATGGGCGGCATAACTTTCCTCATGTTTCTTATTACCGTGGTGACCGGCGTCTATCTCATGTTTTACTACCGGCCGGTTGCCGAGTACGCGTACGCGGACATGAAGTACCTCGAGTTCGACATGCCCTTCGGCATGCTCATGAGAAACATGCATCGCTGGGCCGCGCACGCAATGGTCATCGCTGTGTGGTTACACATGTTCCGGGTTTTCATGACCGGTTCGTACAAGCCCCCACGCGAGTTTAACTGGGTGGTGGGAGTGATCCTGCTCGTGCTTACCTTGCTGCTCAGCTTCACCGGTTACCTGCTGCCCTGGGATCAGCTTTCGATCTGGGCGGTTACCGTGGGGTCAAACATGGCCCGCGCTACACCGTTGCTCGGACACGAAGGCCCCTTTGCTGAGTTCGCCGGAGTAAACGCGGTCTACGATGCGCGCGCGTTGATATTCGGCGGCGGCGAGATTGGTCCGCACACGCTATTGAGGTTTTACATCCTGCACTGCATCTTCTTTCCCCTGGTGACAACGCTGCTGTTGATCGTTCACTTCTGGAGAATAAGGCGCGACGGCCTATCCGGCCCGGCACTGTGAGGCGACATGGCTGAATCGAAGCAGATCAAGACCATGGTAGATGTCGGCAAAGCCGCGCCACAGGTTTCCGACGGCGCACGAGTGGAAAAGACCCTGCTGAGAGCCAAGGGGCCGGGTGCCGACACGAGTC
>JACNKC010000086.1 GCA_014382245.1 Pseudomonadota bacterium
GGGCTCCCGGCGTCTCCCGGCTGACCATAGCCTAAGCGACGGACACTGCGTTAGACGGTCTCCAGGCAAATGTGTCGGCCGTGGTGAGTTCTACGGAGGGCGGCTGCCACCGAGCTGCTGGTGCCAACGACCTGTGCCTGACGGTGATCACGTCGAGTCGGCGGGTAGCCGCAGCTGGCAAGTGGCGGGTTGAGAGAGTACGCGAACACACCGTCCCTGCTCGCCTGGCGATCGAACAGTGCGACGATGGCAACAGTGCTAACGGTGACTGTTGCTCGGCCTCCTGTGGATTCGAGGCGGGGGCTTGCGACGACGGTGACCCGTGCACCCACACTGACGTTTGCGTGAACGGCAGTTGCCGGGGAGTGCCGGTGGCCTGCTTGAACCCGGGCGCCTGCGAGTTGGGGCCTGGCCTGTGCACCGGCGACCCGGCTGATCTCTGCCGGTATCTCCCGGCGCTGGGGAGGGTGTGCGACGACGGTGACGAGTGTACCGGCAACGACCGCTGCGACAGCAGCGCCACCTGCAGGGGACAGGCTGTAGCCGACGATACTGCCTGTTCAAGCGGCGTGTGCTGTGATGGATCATGCACCGATGCTGCCGCGTGTCCCTGCGCGAATCTTTCGCTGCCGCCGCTGGTGGAGTGTGTGAAGGGTGAGCTGTGCTCGGTAGAGCTTTCGTTGTCGTCGCCGGATCTTGCGGTGGCGGCGATTTCGGGTCGACTTCAGACGGATGCACCAGCCACCTGCACCGGAGATTGTCTGTCTACACCTTCGGCCTTGTGTAGCATGAACGCGGCTACCTGCTCTTTCAGCCTGGCTGACATCGACCCCCCTATTTCGCCCTTCGTTGATGGCGGGGTGGCTGCGCTGGGTCTGGCGTGTGAATCGGGTAGCGAAACAGAGTCGATCTGCCTTGAGGAGTTCTTGGCTGGAAGTCCGTCGGGTATACCTGTGAGGACCTGCGAGCCGGCTTGCACGCAGTTAGAGTGCGCCGAGTGCCGTCCGGCCGACTGTAACGGCAGTGGTCGGGTCGACGCCGGCGATCCGGTGTGCGGCGCGCTTTGCCTGGTGGGCGAGGCCCCTTTGGCGGCCGACTGTGTGTGCGCAGCCGACTGCAACTGCGTAGGTGGACTCGAGGCTTCTGATCCAATCTGCACGATGCTGCGCCTGGTCGGGGCTCTGCCGGTTGATCCCTGCGAAGATTTGCCCGCGGCCTTGGTGTTTGATGACCTGGGCGAACCCGATAGGGCGCTTGCGCGCATGACCGAAGAGCTTCGTAAGCTAAAGCGTAGTGGTAAGCGCGAGAAGATAGTACTGTCTCTCGATGGTAGCAGGGCCGACCAACTGGCGGCCGTCAGGATGGCGTTGTCGGCCTCGGCCAGGATCAAGAAAATTAAACTCACCCGCAGGTCGCGGCTGGCTGGGCTCACCCTTACCGGGTCGGTTGAACATCGTCACGGTATAGCCTTGGTGATGCTACCGGCGTTGCCCTCCGACGAAGGCATAGGCGCGGGTCGTTTGCTGAAGGTTATAGTACGGGCCGGCTCGGGGCTGGAAGTCAGTGACACCCAGTACGGCGGCCTGGACGGCCTGCCGCTGCACTGAGCTTTCTGTTCGCCTGGCAGCGCGGGCGTTACTGCACGCGTACTATCATGCTTATGCTGCCCGTGCCCTCGGCCAGCGGCTGCATGGCCTTGCCTATGCTGCGGCCTGTGCACTGCTCGTCGCTTCGGCAGGCGCGCGCGTGGCCGGGGGTGGCCGAAGCCACCAGCAGGTCGCCGGGTTTGATCGGCGAGTCTGCGGCAGTAGCCTTTACGGGCACTATGCCCACCAGCGCCAGCGGCACGTAGCCGTTCGTGTTGCGCATACGGCTGTTGCCCAGGTAGCTCGGGCGCGTGGAGTGCACGCCCATGACCGCCGCCGCGTTGGTCTTGTCGGCGCGCACCAGCTTGCCCAGCTCGTTCATGGCCAGCACGTCGCCGGGCTCAAGGCCGGGTACTGCGGGCAGCAGCTCGGCGAAGTCGGCCGGGCCGTTGTCGCTCAGGCAGGGCCCGGCTCCGAGATCGGCCTCGGTCAAGGTTCCACCGATCCCGCTACCGGTCATGCTGCCAGCGCAGTTGTAGCCACCGTCTGAATACACTGCTCCAAGCTCGTCTACTTCAAACAGGGTGTCGGTAATGGTGGCGTCGGTATTCGCGGCCACGCGAAAACGTCGAGTGGAGCTGCTGTTGTCGACGCCGAACAGTATCCAGACGTCACTGTTCGACTTGAGTATGAGGTCGGTTGTTGGCTCTTCGACGGCAGAGATCACACCGCTGCTGCCGGCGAGGTCAATGTCCGTTCCTTCCGCGGCGGCGGCGTTGAACCTGCTCCGTTGTGGCGTGCAGCCCTTTATGTAGCAAGACGCGGCGTCCGGCCCGTCGTCGGCTATATGCATGGTGCAAGAGGCAGGTGGTATTATGGCGTCGATGCTCGTGGGGTCGGCCACGGTGCATTTTTTGCCGTTGCTGCCCGAAACGCAGGCCGGGTCAAAAAACGGGCTGAAGACGCCCGCAGCATCATCCGACCAGGCAGCGGCACCGGTTACGCCCTTGATCGTGACGTAGAGCACGCCGGTTTTATTGTCGATCTTTACCTTGCACTTGCTCGCGGCGTTGGCCGGCGGGACCATCAGCATGGCGGCCGTAACAAGGGCCACGGTGGCAAGCAGGATTCCTATCGACTTGATACCGGTAGTGTTTTCGCCGGTTTCGAAGTCGCCGGTTTCGAAGTCACCGGTTTCGTAATTGTTGGGCATGTCGATTCCTCCCCTTCAGAGCGCGTGGCCACGCGGTGTGGCCAAGTCTTACAATCTTAGATCAGGGGCAGTGGTCATGTCTACGTAAATATCCCCCCGACATGGGGGGGGGGGGGTACGGAGTTTTTTCTGTGCTCACAGGGCTGGGAAGGGCTGTGCTGTTAGGTGTACAATGGCGTACGCCATGCCGTTGGCCCCTGTGAGCGCGCAGGAGCCCGCCCGTCCGGCATGCCACAACAGATGAAATACAAACAGATTCACCCCTTACCCCTGCCACCCGGAGGCAGCCACGAAACTATCAGCTCCGAGGTAGGCACGGTCTTTGACTGGCGCTACGCACTTGAGCGCGAGGACCTGCTGGCGCTGTACGAGAAAGGAAAGGCCGCGAGCTGGAACGCGGCGGATCTTGACTGGGACACCCCGGTAGATCTTGAAGGCTGGATAGACGAACGCAGCAGCGCCGGCGCCCAGCAGGTGATGGAAGAAATGCTATCGCCGCCCGAAAAACTCGAGCCGCGGCAGTTCATGGAGCTCAACCTCAACATGAACGCGTGGATGCTCTCGCAGTTTCTCCACGGAGAGCAGGGCGCGTTACTGGCCACCTCTAAGATAGTACTGGAGGCCCCCGACGAGGAGGCCAAGTTCTACGGTGCCAACCAGGTGCAGGACGAGGCCCGCCACGTGGAGGTCTACCACCGCTACATCACCGAGAAGGTAGGCCGCAGCTTCGAGGTAAACAGTCACCTGCGGGTGTTGCTCAACGACATACTTACCGACTCGAGGTGGGACATGACTTACCTGGGCATGCAGGTCATGGTCGAAGGCTTGGCCCTCGCTGCCTTCTCGTTCATGAAGGTGCAGATGCCCGACGAGCCCCTGCTTCAGGATTTCACCTCGCGTATACTGCAGGACGAGGCCAGGCACGTGGCCTTCGGCGTGCTCACGCTCGAAAAGATTTACAAAGACGGGCTGACGGCCTCCGAGCTGCGTGAGCGCGAGGAGTTCGTCATCGAGGCCACCCACCTCATGCACGACCGCCTGCTGATGGAGCAGGTCTACGAACGCATGGGCCTGGACGTTGACCGCTGGATACAGTGGGCCGTACACACCCCCTTTATGACGGGTTTCAGGCAGATGCTGTTCTCCAAGATCGTGCCCAACCTCAAGCGCCTCGGGCTGCTCACGCCGCGCGTGCGCGAGGAGTTCGACCGCCTGGGCATACTGCATTTTGAAAGCGGCAAGGATTCAACCGAAGATGCGCAGCCCCTGCCGCCCGAAGAGCTGCTGGCCGTCATGTCCGAACTCCAGGCTCCCGGCTCCGCCTGAGCGCGGGCAGGCTTGCCGCACTGCAGGCGGGCGGCTAGAAACCGGGGATGGATCTCAGCTACGGCCCCCGCTACGAAGACTTCCGCGCCGAAGTAAAATCGTTCCTCGTCGATAATGCCGACCGTGCGCCGCGCATGACCATGCGCGTGGTTGAACACAACCAGGAGGTGGTCGATTGGCAGAAAACGCTGATCGAAGCGGGCTACGCTGCGCGCACCATACCGCGCGAGTACGGCGGCTACGGCGCTGAGCCCGACCTGCTCGAGACCATGATCATCGCCGAGGAGTTCAGCGCCGCGCGCGTGTCGCAGGGCGCCGCGGGTCAAGGCATAAGCATGCTCGTGCCCACGCTGCTCGAGTACGGCAGCGAGGAACAGAAGCGTCGTTACATTCCCCCCACCGTTAACGCCGAGCTGCTCTGGTGCCAGGGTTACAGCGAGCCGGGGTCGGGCAGCGATCTCGCCAGCCTGTCTACCCGCGCCGAGCTTGACGGCGACCAGTGGGTGATCAACGGCCACAAGATCTGGACGAGTACCGCGGTAGAAGCGGGCATGATGTTCATACTCGTGCGCACCGAACCCGGGGCCTCCAAGCACCGCGGTATAAGTTACCTGCTGGTCGACATGGACACGCCGGGTATAGAGATACGCCCGCTGCGCATGATGACCGGTAGCTCGGACTTCAACGAGGTTTTTCTCGAAGACGTACGCGTGCCCCGGGAAAACCTCGTGGGCGAACGAGGCCAGGGCTGGCAGATAGGTAAGACCACGCTTGTGCACGAGCGCAATTTCCTGGGTTCGAGCGCGCTTACCGAGGGCATGCTGGCCGCCTGCCGCAAAACCCTTGCCGCGGCCACCGACGAAAAGGGCGGCGGTAATCTCGTGCACGGTGACCGGCTGATGCAGCTCGAGGCCCGCGCCCTGGCCATGAAGTACCACGGCCTGCGCATGCTCACCGACCGGCTCAAGGGTCGAAGCCCGGGCGCGGCCGGCCTGATCACAAAGCTCAACGGCTGTCAGCTCAACAACGACATCTGTTCGCTGGCCATCGACGGGCTGGCGGACTACGGCATCCTGTATCGCGGCTCGCCGCACGCGGTGGACGACGGCGCGTGGCAGAAACAGTACATGTTTCAGCTGGGAATGATCATCGGCGGTGGTACGGCGCAGATCCAGAAAAATATAATTTCCGAACGCGGGCTCGGCATGCCCCGTGAACCCAGGGCGACCACGGGTAGCTGAGCATGGATTTCGGACTTTCACCCGAGCAGGAACTGTTGCGCGACTCGCTCAGGGGTTGGCTGGCCGACGAGCTTTCAATCGAGCGTGTGCGCGAGACCGTGGACAACGGCGACGCCGGTGCCGCAAGCCGCGCGGCGGGAGACGCCACGGCCATGCAGGGGTTGGCCGAGCAAGGAGTACTCGGTGTGATGCTGCCCGAGGAGCACGGTGGCGCGGGCCTCGGACTGCTCGACGCCGTGGTGGTGGCCACCGAGATGGGTCGGGCGCTGACAACGCTTTCTTATCACTCGGCCTGCGTGTCCGCGCCGTTGTTGCTGGCGGGAGCGGGCAGTGCCGAGCAGAAATCACGCTGGTTACCCGGCGTATCCAGCGGCAATTGTCTTTTGTCTTTTGCCGTGGGCGAGCTGGAAGAACGCGACGGCGTGCTCACGGGTGAGCTCAGGTTTGTGCCCGACACCGCTACGGCCGACGCGTTCGTGGTCGTGTCGGGTAGCGGCAGCGAAGCCAGGGCGTGGCTGGTCGAGCGCAACGCCGCCGGCCTCGAGACCCGCGACTACCACACCATAGACACTACCCGGCAGTTGGGCGAGCTTGAGCTCAGCGACACCCCGGCCGAAGCCCTGGCCGAGAGCAACGATCTGGCGGGCCTGGTCGCGCGGGTGAGCGACGCTGCTCGCGTGGTACTGGCGGCCGATTCCTTTGGAGCCTGCGAGCGGGCGCTCGAGGAGGCCATCGAGTACGCGGGTGTGCGCGAGCAGTTCGGGCGCGTGGTCGCCAGCTTCCAGGCCGTCAAGCACATGTGCGCCGAGACTTTTGCGGAGCTTGAACCGCTGCGTTCGCTGACGTGGTACGCGGCCTTTGCCTGGGACGAGCAACGCGACGACGCGGCTCGCACGGTGGCCCTGCTCAAGGCCCACTCGGCCGAGGTGTCGACCCGGTCGGTCATGACCACCACCCAGGTCTACGGTGGCATGGGATTCACCTGGGAATGCAATCAGCAGTTGTGGTTCAAGCGCGTGGGTTACAACCGGCAAGCCCTGGGCGGGCCGGTAGCCGAGCGCGCCCGCGCGCTATCCCTGTAAGAGTTGTTCCTGCGGCTCAGCGTCCCTTCCACTCGGGCGCGCGCTTTTCGGCAAACGCACGGGGCCCCTCGATGAAGTCTTCGGACTCGAACAGCTCCTTGAGCTCGTCAAAGCGCATCTGCACGGCTTCAGGCAGCGGTCGTCCCAGCCCCCCCATGGCGGCTGCCTTGCTCGCGCGTATTGACAAGGGTGCACAAGCGGCGATCTCGCCGGCCCAGGCCCGCGCCCGTTCCATGAGCTGGTCGGGAGCGCAGATTTCCTGCACCAGGCCGTAGCGCTCGGCAGTGGCAGCGTCCACGGGGCGGCCGGTGAGCATCATGCCCATGGCGTTTTTCATGCCGATCTGTCGCGGAAGCCTGTGGATGCCGCCGGCCAGCGCGGCCAGCCCCACCTTGGGCTCGGGCAAGCCGAACACGGCGGTTTCCGAGCACAGTATGATGTCGCAGGCCAGGGCGATCTCGAAGCCTCCGCCCAGCGCCACGCCGTTGACCGCGGCTATAACCGGCTTGGCGAGATCGAAGCGATGCGTGAGCCCGCCGAAACCCGATGGAGGCATGGCCATGTCGCCCTTGTTCTCGGCGGTGTGCTTGAGGTCGTTGCCGGCTGAGAAGGCGCGCTCGCCCGACCCGGTCACGATGGCCACCCACAGCTCGGGATCGGCGGCGAAGCCATCGATGACCTCGGCCATCTCACGGTTGGCGGCCGGGTGCAGCGCGTTCATGCGCTCGGGGCGGTTTATGGTCAAGGTCAGAACGCGGCCCTCGGCCCGGCAGCTTACGAACTCGTAGTCGTTGTTTTTCATGGCTTGTTTGTTAGCCGTGGGCCGTGGGTGTGACAAGACAGGCGCGCGGCTTTCGCGGGCATGCATTCCCGGTTTGTGGCCCCCCGGCCTGTGGCAGGCTATTATCGAGGGGTCGCCGGGTTGTGCTCCCACGACACGCGCCGACAAAACGCGCCGACAAAACGCGCCGACAACAAAGGAGAATCAATATGACTGCTTCACTGCACTGCTTGATGGGGTTTGTATACTGGACAGTGTTCCTGGTGCTTTGCATAGCCGTGGCCCGCCTGAGCCAGGTGGCAACGGGCAAGGCCAGCTCGGGTGACTTTCCGGCAGGCCAGCAACACGGCGGCGACATGTACTGGCGACTCAACCGCGCTCACGCCAACTGCCTAGAGAACCTGCCCATCTTCGCGGCGGTCGTGCTGGTGGCCGCGGCCATAGGCTATGGCTCCGATTTGTTCGACAACCTCGCGCGCGTGTACGTGTTTGCCCGCGTGGGCCAGTCGCTGGTGCACATAGCCTCGGCCAGCGAGGCGGCGGTGTCGGTCAGGTTCGCCATGTATGCCACCCAGGTGGTGTGCGTGGTGTGGATGGCCCTGCAGTTGAGCATGGGCCAGGCCTAGCCGCGGTCGTGTCTCCAATCGTGTTGAAAAGTGTCATACGTAATTACCTCACACCAGCT
>JACNKC010000026.1:0-2718 GCA_014382245.1 Pseudomonadota bacterium
TGGTTGTGTCTAACGTCCCCGGCCCCCCCATGCCGCTGTACGCCGGCGACGCGCGCTTGACCGCCGCCTACCCCCTGGGGCCGGTAATGGACGGTGCCGGTCTGAACCTGACCGTGATGAGCTACCAGGGGCAACTCGATCTCGGCATCCTCGCCTGCCCGCGGGCCGTCAGCGATCCCTGGCTACTGGCCAGTGAGTTTGTCAACGCCGCCGACGAGCTCTGCGGGCAAAGGGGAAGACACGCCCCGCTGGCTTCTCCCCTACCCGCTTTCAACAGCCATCGCCGGCCACTATAACTCGGGCCACTGTAACTGTTGCGCGCCGGTCATCCATGTCGGCAGGCAGCGAAGGGGAAACAATCGATGAACAGCGACTTGAGCAAGATGGACGGACTGGCCCAGGCCGAACTCGTGGCCAGCGGGGAGGCCAGCGCAACCGAACTCGTGGAGGCCGCGATCGAACGCATCGAATCGGTCAACGGCGAGCTCAACGCCGTCATCACCACGCTCTACGACCAGGCCCGGCGCAGGGCCCAATCCGATGAGCTCGGCGACGGCCCGTTCAAGGGAGTCCCCTTCCTGCTCAAGGATCTCGACGCGGCCTCGGCAGGCGACCCGTTTCACTGTGGCATGAAGCTGCTCAAGGAACTCGACTACCGTCCTGACCACGACTCAACGCTGGTAGAAAAATTCAACGCGGCGGGCTTCGTCACCCTGGGCAAGACCAACACCCCCGAACTGGGGCTCACCGTCACCACCGAGCCGGAGTCATACGGACCCAGCCTCAACCCCTGGAACACGGCGCACTCCACGGGAGGCAGCAGCGGCGGCTCGGGAGCGGCCGTAGCATCGGGCATGGTGCCGGTCGCACACGCGAGCGACGGTGGTGGCTCTATACGCATCCCCGCGAGTGAGTGCGGGCTGGTCGGCCTCAAGCCCACTCGTGGGCGCTGTTCGCTGGGGCCAGACTACGGCGAGTACTGGGCGGGCCTGGTCAATTCGCACGTCGTCACGCGCTCGGTGCGCGACAGCGCCGCGGTTCTCGACTGCGTGGCCGGCTACGAGGCCGGTGACCCTTACACCGCCCCCGGCCCTCCTGGATCCTGGTTGCAGGCCGCCACCACCGCGCCCGGGCGTCTCAAGCTGGGGCTCATGACCAGCTTCCCCGGCCAATCGATGCCGCTCAACCCGGAATGCGAAACCGCGGTACTCAACGCCGGGCGCCTGTTGTCATCGCTGGGCCACGAAGTAGAAGAGTCTCACCCTTCGGCCTTCGATGAACTCGAAGAGCTGCGCTTTCACTTCATGCGCGTGGTTGGCAGCTGGGTGGCCGCCAGCTTGAACGAGTGGGCAACTATTACCGGCCGCAGCGTGGGCGACGAGCAGGTCGAAGCCGGCACTGCCATGATGGCATCCATAGGCCGATCACTGCTGGCCGCTGATTACATAGACACGCTCAAGTGGATGAGCCGCTACACCCGGCGCATGCTGGGCTGGTGGCAAGAGGACGGATTCGATCTCCTTGTCACGCCCACGCTGGGCTCAACACCTCCTGAAATCGGCGAGCTCAGCCCCAAAGACGGCGACGTCGAGAGCTCCACGCAGAAGATCATGGAGCTGATCCCCTACACGCCGGTGGCCAACGTCACCGGCCAGCCGGCAATCTCGCTGCCCTTGCACTGGTCCAGCGACGGGCTGCCGGTGGGTGTAATGATTACCGCGGCGCACGGACGCGAAGACCTGCTCTACTCGCTGGCCGGGCAACTGGAGAAGGCCAATCCCTGGGCCGACCGTCGCCCGCCTGTGTTCGCCTCCTAGACAGCGAATCCAGTCGCAGCCCGCAGCCACCCTATGCGAGGGGATATTCCCCATCACATGGGGGTGAGCACCCAAGCGGCTACTATTGAGGATATCCACAAATTATTCTTTATGCTGCCGCAATCGAATCCTGTCCGCTGGCACGGAAGTTGGAATAAAAAAGCCGTCCGAACGAGTCGGGGCTTTCTCGGAACAGACCAAATTCCAATGGAGGCAATGAAAATGAAATACTTTCTTTCTATTCTTTCGATTGTCATCGTCGGTGGGCTGCTCTGCACCCCCGCGATGGCCCAGGACAATACAAGCAAGCTGCGAGCCGATCTGCAGGGGTGCGGGGCGTGGAGCGGACTTGACGTTGAGGGCTCGGCCAAGTTCGAAGCCAAGGGTGATCGCACGAAGTTCTCGGTAGAGGTCGAGGGCGACGCTACCGACATCGGTGGTGCTGTAACTGTCGGTGTGCTCGTAGGCGGCATCGAAGTCGGTCCCCTGGCCCTGGTGTGTGACGGCTGTGACGCCCTCGGTGACTGCTGTGGCGACCTCAATTTCGACACCAATATCGACAAAGACGACCCCGATACGAGCGTCGCCCCACCAGCGGCGGTCGGCGACGGAAACGTCAGCATATCGGTCACCCTGGACGGAGCCGGTGTGCTCTGCGGCGATATGGAAGAGGACTGAGCTCCCTTGAGAGCGGCCCTCGCCTTTACCGGCGGGGGGCGGTTTTTTTCCCCCCCGCGCCCCCCCCCCCCCCCCGCGCGGGGGCCCGGGCCCCCGGCCGGGGCGGCGGGGGCCCCCCATGCGGGGCTCGCCCCTGGCTTCCACTGCGGAGGGGCAACCCTCCCCGCCCACGCCCCCCCTCCTGGCGCCGCCGGCGGGGGGGGGGGGGACCCCCCCCGGCGGG
>JACNKC010000026.1:2728-36495 GCA_014382245.1 Pseudomonadota bacterium
GGGGGCCCCCTGGGCGGGGGCGGTGGTCCCCGGCGCGGATTGGGAGGGGGCCTGGCCCCCTTGGGGGCGGCCCCCCGCTTTCCCGGGGGGGGCCTTTTTTTTCCCCCGCGGGCGCCCCGCCTCTCCCACGGCGCGTGGTCCGGGCCCGCCGTCAGGGCCGGCGGAGCACCATCATGCGGATCTCGCTCATGTCTTCCATGGCGTAGCGTACACCTTCCCTGCCCAGGCCGCTCTGCTTGACGCCGCCGTAGGGCATGTGGTCAACCCGCCAGGACGGCACGTCACCTATGACGACTCCCCCCACCTCGAGTTCGTCCCAGGCTTGCTGGGCACGATGGACATCTCGCGTGAACACTCCTGCCTGCAGGCCGAAGTCGCTGTCGTTGACCATGGCCAGGGCTTCGTCGAAATGATCAAAACTCGACAGCACCGCCACCGGCCCGAAGGCTTCACGGCAAACCAGCTCGCAGCCTTTGGGCACCCCCTCGAGCAAGCTGGGCTCGTGCAACGCGCCGTCACGCCCTCCGCCACAGAGCAAGCGGCCACCAGCGGCCACCGCCCCCTCTATCCACGACTCGAGCCTCGCCGCTTCGTCTTCGGATATCATGGGGCCCACGAAGGTCTCTTCCTGCGCCGGGTCACCCACCACGAGCTTACCCGTGGCCGCCACCAGTAACCCCAGCAGCTCGTCGTAGACCGAGGCCTGCACGATTATCCTCTGCACGCCGATGCAGCTCTGCCCCGACTGGTAGAAGGCACCGAACACGATACGCTCGGCGGCGTCGGCGAGATCGGTGGTTTCGTCGACCACCACCGCGGCGTTGCCGCCGAGTTCGAGAACCGTTTTCTTGCAGCCCGCGCGGGCCTTCAAATCCCAGCCGACTGCTGGAGAGCCAGTAAAGCTGAGCAGGGCAAGCCGGTCGTCGGTGGTCAACAGCTCGGCCGCGTCGCGCCTGCACGGCAATATCGAGAAGGCGCCAGCGGGCAGATCAGTCTCCGCCAGTATCTCGCCTATGGTCAACGCACCCAGGGGCGTGAGGCTGGCCGGTTTGAGCACAAACGGACAGCCGGCGGCGATGGCCGGCGCCACCTTGTGCGCCACGAGATTGAGCGGAAAGTTGAACGGCGTAATGAAGGAGCACGGGCCCACCGGCACGCGCTTCCAGCTACCGCTGTAGCCGGTGGCGCGCGGGCTGATGTCCAGCGGCATCACCTCTCCACCCATGCGCAGAGCCTCGCCGGCCGCGTAACGAAAAGTGTCGATCAAGCGGCCGACCTCGCCCCGGGCATCGCGTATGGGTTTGCCGGCCTCGGCGCAGAGGCCCAGGGCCAGCTCTTCGGCGCGTTGCTCAAACCGCGCCACGCAGTGCAACAGCACCTGCTCGCGTCTCCACGCTGGCATGGCTGCCATTCCGGCGGCAGCCGCACAGGCGGACTCTATAGCGCTGTCGATAGTACCCTGGTCGGCAAGGGCCACGCGGGCCAGTGGCTCGCCGCTGAACTTGTCAAAAACCTCGAGGTCGGCGTTGGGGGTCTCGGGGCTACCCGCGAGATAAAAAGGCAGTGAGTCTACGACCACGACGCAGCAAAACTAGCGCGCCCTCCCGCTCGAGTAAAGCCCAGCCCGGCTGATTGCGGCTCAGGCGCACTCGCGCAGTGAGGCCCTGCGCTTGTCGACCACTGGCAGGATGAAGCTGAAACGCGCGCCTTCGTTCGGCTCGCTCTCCACCCAGATGCTGCCGCCGTGGCTGTCCACGACTTCACGACAAATCGACAATCCCAGCCCGGTGCCCGAAGGCCGCGTGGTCATCACGTCGCCTCCCTGTTCAAAGCGCTGGAATATCCGGTCCTTGTCTTCCACGGACACGCCCACCCCGTTGTCCTCGACAACAAAGCGAACGTAGTTGAAATTATGCCTGGCTACCGTCAAGCCCACGCTACCACCCGAGGGTGTAAACTTGATCGCGTTCTCGAGCAGGTTCATCAACACCTGGACGATTCGATCAGGATCCGCGTGCACCGGGGCAACGTCGGTGTCTACCTTCAGCGAGAAATCAATGCCCTTGCGGCGCCCCAGCGTCGTGGCAACGGAGCTCACCCGCTCCACGATATCCGCCGGCTGTACGCCCACGATACGGTACAACTCGTGGCCCGTCTCTATGGTGGACAGGTCGAGCACGTCGTTGATGAGCTTGTTCAGGCGTTCACCCTCGTCGACGATGATGCCGGAGAACTTTTCAACGCTCGCGTCATCGTTCTTTCCGTCCACGCCCTTGCGACGGGCCAGGCTACGCGCGGCGAATATCATCGCCGACAACGGCGTACGCATCTCGTGGGACACGCTGCTCACGAAATCAGACTTCATGCGGTCAAGCTCGCGCTCTCTCGACATGTCCCTCACAACGGCCACGAAAGATCCGCCGCCCTCTTCCTCGGGTAGACGGCTGACAGCCAGCCCCACGGTAAGCTGTTCACCATCGCCCCGCCGGGCGGTGACCTCGACGTGGGTTCCCTGCAAACTCTGTACAAGCCCACCCAGGTCACCATCGTCGGCCAGCTCCATCAGTTCGCTGATCGCCACTCCATGCAGTTCCGAAGCGGTCATGGCAAAGATCTGTTCCGCTGCCACGTTGACCGATTCAATCCTGCCATCGCGATCGAGCGCAATTATTCCGTCGGCAGCATGGGTGACTATGGCCCGTATACGTTCCTCACCCTGGCGCAGGGCGCGCTCGGCGGTACGCCGCTGGAGTATTTCTTTTTTCAGATCGCGGTTGGCCGTGGCCAGGGCCGCGGTCCTCTCCTTGACTTCCAGCTCGATCCTGGCCGCGCGTCCAACGGCGAGAAACAGGTACGCCACCAGGAGCACGGTAAACTGCGTGCCGGTGGCCAACAGGCCCTCGGCCTGGTGGGTGCGCTGGGTTGCCAGGTAGCCCTCGGTCGGTACAGCGGCCAACTGCCAGCTACGCCCACCGTGCTCGAGCATCCGCGACCAACGAACACCAGCAAACACCTGCAGGGATCGGCCGAGCTCGGGCGAGTCCTGCTCGAGCAGCGGGCTACGACCACCACCGGGCAGCAATTCGCTTATGCTCACCGCCATTACTTCGTCCATGTTGAGAAGCGATGACTCGACAATGTCGGCTACCGAGAACAAGCCCACCGCGTATGCCGCGGGTCGGCCCAGGTCTGCTCCATCGGCCTGGTACACGGGTGCAAACATGAAGAACACCGGCTCCTGCCCATTGTCGGTGGCCAGGTCCATGATGGCCGAAGTCATTGCCTCGCCGCGCATGCCGGCCTCTGCCAGCAGGGCTGGCACACCGGGCAGCGAAAACAGGTCCACTCCCGACAGGTCGGGTACGCCCTGGGCGCTCTCAGAAAGTCGCAGCGCAAATCGCAGGCTAACGGGTTCCGTGGATAGCACCTGTTCGCCGCGCGCCGAGAACAGATCGCCTCCCCGGGCGTCTTTACCAGGACCGGGGACCGCCCAGCCCAGGGCACCCAGGCCCTGCTGGCCCGCGGTAAACGGCCGAGCCATGGCCCGGAACTCTTCATCGTTCATTCCCTTGCCGGCACCGTACAGGCCAACAAAGCTCTTGAGGATAACCGACCCCACTTCCAGCCGTTCGTCTACGGCCATGGCGAAGTTGCTCGCCCGGTGGGAAAAGTCAGCCTGCACGCGGCGCAGCTCCCAGCCCCTTACCATCACGTAAAGCACGCAGGAAGCCAGCAGGCCGAATACCAGCACGGACAGCAGTACCGCGGTGTGTGAGCGGCCGAGAACAGGGCCCACTGCTTCGCCATCCATCCTGCCGACTACCAATTTTCGAAATTGTTCCAGTCTCATTTGTTCCTCGCCCGGCAACAGTCCTGCCGCCTTACTGCCTCCGCGAGATTGCAATAGCCGTTCCAATTCCTGCCCTCTGCTCAGCCCCCTGTTTGAGCGGCACAATGCGGCTCGAATCTCAGCAGCCGCGAGCACGGCGTCAAAAAAATACTATTGCGTCACATTTTTGTCCGCTGACGACGCCCAGCGCGACTGTCGGCAGGACCTTCAAGCGCAGCCCGCGTGGTGGGCAAGCGCGTGTACGTAAAACTCCTTTCAGCGGCAAAATTATAACGGCAAGCTGTTGCCACCTGTCACAGGACATCATCAGTAAGGCTTGAAAACAGGCCCTTTATCAGTGAAGCCGGCCGCTGGCCCACTGCTTGCTACTTCGCGGGCGACCGGGGGATATAGACCTGCTGCGCCGAACGACAGCCTGTTTTCTGTGCCTAGTGCTTTGTACGCCGATAGTGGCGCGTGCGAGCGACGCTGAGCTGTTCTTTTTCAGCCCCGACTGGGCGCCCGGCAACCTGAGCACCCTCGCCGAGGCCGCTGACCGCGCGCTTTCAGAATCGGGACTGGACCTGAGTTTCCAGGCCTTCGCCCGCTACGAAGACCTCGTGGGCCAGCTTTCCACCGCCCGGCCCGCGCTCGTGCTCGTGCCCGGCTGGGTAGCCGCCGAACACGGGGAGAACCTGCAATTGCGCGCGCTGCTTCGCCCCACCCGCAATGGGCGCGGCACCTACCACAAGGTCCTTATGACCACCAAGGGGGTTTCCTCGCTCGCGGGGCTCGCCAACGCAACGGTAGCCGCGGCAGCGCACCCGGGCTCCATCGACTACCCCGCCAGTGCTTCGGGAATACGCTCGCTGGTTGGCGACGGGGCAAGGGTACTACCCGTGCCCAAGGATATCGACGCGCTGCTTGCCCTGAGCTTCGGCCAGGTCGACGCGGCGTTGGTTACGCCGGCCCAGTTTGAAATTCTGGCACGCGTCAATCCGCGCGGCACCGACAACCTGGTGGAGCTGGGTCGAACACCGGAAGTTCCCCTGCCGCGACTGTACGCTACTCGCTACATCGACGACGACGAGGCGAACCGGCTGGCTACCGGAATCGCCAAGCTCAGCTCCAATAGCAGGGGCAGGCAATTCATAAATCTTCTCGGCTTCGATGAAGTCGAGCTAATCGAGATCGCAAACGGAGAGGATCGTGTCATGGCGGACAATACGAACCGAAAGGAGGTGGAGCGATGATTCGTTTTACCTGGGATAAGCGAGGCCAACGCCTCGCCCTGCTGGCTGCGACGACAGCCCTGCTCATGGCAGCATCGATGGTGTTGACCGTCGGTACGGCCGTGGCCGGGGTCATAATCGTGAAGAGCGATGATCTGCCACAGTACACGCCTCCCGCAACGGCCTTCCGCCAGGCCAGCAAGCGCGAGTCGGTAGAGGTCATCCTGCACAGCAAGTTAGACCAGGGCGACTCCGAATTGCTCAAGCAGGCCGCAAACACCACGCAACCGTCGGCTGTTTTTGCCCTTGGCTCGCGCGCAGCCATCGCGGCTCGGGAGGCGTTTCCCGACACCCCGGTCGTGTTTGCCATGGCGCTCGGATGGAGCCGCAACATAAGCACCGATGGCGCCACCACGGGGGTAAGCGTCGAGCTGCCCACCGCCGACCTCTTTGTCAGGTTCAAGCTCATCATCCCGGGACTGCACCGTATAGGCCTCATCACGAGCGACACGGACAGCCGCACCGTGGACGAGGCGCGCGCGGCCGCATCCGAGCTCGGCTTGGAAATACTGCACGAGACCGTGGGCCACCACGACGAGGTGGCTGGAGCCTACCGGCGTATGCGCAGCAGGATAGACGCGCTGTGGATGGTTCCGGATCCGGTCGTAGTCACGCGAGAGAACTTTGACTACCTGTCCTCGCGCTGCCGCAACGACGAGGTAGCTTTCCTCGCCTTTTCAGAGAACTTCGTGAAGGCGGGCGCCCTGCTCTCGGTGGCACCAAGTTATTCGACCATGGGTTCGCAGGCAGCCTTGCTCGTGGAACAGCTCATAACAGACCCGGGCAACGCGCCGCCCGTGCAATCGCCCCTCGGGGCCAAACTCGTCGTCAACGCTGATACAGCGATGGCACTCGGACTCGATCTGGACGCGACAACCATCCACATGGCCGACCGCGTCATCACACCCACAAGGGAGGGTTTCTGATCATGTTCAACAGTATATTCACACCGCTGGCGCTGTGGCGCCTGGCTTTCCTCGTTCTATCGTTCTGTGCGATTGTAAGCTCGCCGGCAAGCGCTGCCCAGTCACCGCAAGGCAGCGTGGGTTTCGACGAAGCTTCGGAGCTGGATTTTTTCAAGGTCGAGTCAGACATCGTCACCTCGGTCTCACGGCACGCCGAGTCCTTGTGGGGAGCCGCTGCGGCGATCTACGTTGTCAGTTCCCAGGACATCGCCGATTCCGGCGCTACCAGCCTGGCCGAAGCCCTGCGCCTTGTGCCCGGACTCAACGTTGCCAACATTGATGCCAATTTTGCAGCCATCTCGGCGAGGGGGTTCAACGGGGTATTTGCCAACAAGCTTCTCGTGCTTCTCGATGGCCGCCCAATTTACACTCCTATTTTCGGGGGAACAGTGTGGCACGAGTGGAACACTTTCCTGCCCGATGTTGACCGCATAGAGGTAATACGTGGCCCAGGTGGCAGCCTGTACGGAGCCAACGCGGTCAACGGCGTCATCAACATAATTACCCGCGACTCCAACGACACGCGGGGCAACCTCGCCAGGATCTCGTTCGGTACCAACTCTGCCGCTATGCCGGAAGCACGGCACGGGGGACGATACGGAAATCTTGCATACCGCGTGTTCGGCAGATGGTCGACCGGCAACGGCAACGGTGGTAACAAGGGCAGAGATCTCGCCGATGAACACCAGGATACACGGGCCGGATACCGGCTCGACTGGGACCTGGGCCACGGACTGCAGCTAGTCGGCAGTGGCGAGTTCCATGACGGTTTTGTCGGCAACATTGCTCGAAACGACGACGGCTCGCCCGCCGGTCGTTACCCCCGCTACTCCAGCACCATGCTGTCGTCGGTGTTCAGGCTGGAAAAGGATTTCGCAGATGGTTCGGCTGCCTACTTCCAACTCGCCGGAGACACGGTTGACCGCAAGGTCCCCTTCATGGGCCGTTTCGAAACCGAAAAAGACACCCTTGAG
This sequence comes from Pseudomonadota bacterium, assembly GCA_014382245.1. Taxonomy (GTDB): domain Bacteria; phylum Desulfobacterota; class Binatia; order UBA1149; family UBA1149; genus UBA1149. The sequence continues at coordinate 9,789 of JACNKC010000026.1, forward strand.
CTGGAGGTACAACACAGTTTCAGACCACACCCCGCTCACCGGGCAACCTGGGGAGCCAACGTCAGGGCCCATGACGTTCACACCGTCGACGGGCTGGTGGTTTTCTCGGTCAATGACCGCAGGCTCAACCTGGTGGGCGGATTCGTACAGGACGAGATAGACCTGGGGTCGCGTACGCGCCTGACCCTGGGCACCAAGATCGAAAATAACGGTTTCACCGGGACCAACTTTCAACCGTCCGCCCGTATCGTTCACCGCCTGGACGACGACCGCACCTTGTGGGCCGCCGCCTCGCGGGCGATCAACACCCCTTCCTACAGCGAAATGTACTCAACAATTCCACTGCTTCCCGTTCCCTCTGGCATTCCCGGGGTTAACATCTTCCCGATGCTGAGCACCGACGGGAATGCAGGTGATACCCGTATGGTTTCACTGGAAACGGGCTACCGTCACCGCTTCGGCGATCGCCTGGCGCTCGACCTTGCCGCTTTCTACAACGACTACCAGGGCCTGTCCGGTTGGACCGGTTCGAAGACCCTGCCCGTGGTTCCCGATCCCCTGGACCCGACGCGACTTATAGCCGTTACCCTACTGGACAACGATGAAAACGGCTTCGCTTACGGCGGCGAGGGAGTAGCCACGGTGCAGATCAATGAACGCTGGCGCAGCGAATTCAACGTCGGCTATCTTTACCTGCGCAGCACCGGAGATCTTCTTGGCTTACTCCCGCGCACCAACCTGTCGGTACCACGAATGCGATGGAACATGCGCCACGTCATCAACGTCAACCGAAAGTTGAGAGTAGTCCCCACTTTCAGTTGGAGTGACTCGGTGGTCAACGCCTCGCTGGTCAGTCCCGGGAGCCCGGTCCGGTTGGACCCGTACCTGAGAGTAGACCTGGCCGTTCATTACAAGCCCGGCGGCAACTGGCCCGATCTCAGCCTTGTCGCTACCAACCTCTCCGATCGCAGCCACCTTGAATTCGTCGAGGACGCGGTCAGGCCGGCCACACCTATAACGCGGGCGTTCTACCTGCGTGCGAGCAGGGAGTTCTAAATTGAAAAACCTCGACCCAGCAAACCTGGCACCCCGTCCGTGGGCCCGACTCGGTCTTCATGGAAAAATGGTCCTGGCCGCGGCATTTACTATCGTGGGCAGCGTGGCCGCGGTTTCGTCGGTGCTCACCCTGCAACAGGTCCACATACTCAACGACCAGGTTGAACGAGCCACCGTGCAACTACGACAAGGCATGGTAGAGCGCGGCCAACTGCTTGCTGCCAGCACCACGCGGAGCATGGAAAATGCCATCGCCGGTTTTGATTTCAATTTCGTAGCCGAAACCGTCCGTGGCCTGGCCACCGAAGACAACCAGTTGTCCTGGGCACTGGTGGCCCGCGAAGACGGCACCGTGGTGGTGAGTAGCGATCCCGGCCTGGCCGACGACACGGCCCTGTCCAATATCGGCGCGCCTGCCAGCGCGCAAGACCAGGCTTCCGATCTCGTAGTACTCTCCCACGGTATAAACGTAGGAGGAGAGCGTTGGGGCACCCTGCGCCTGGCCTTCGACCCGGCCGACATAAACCAGCAAGCGCTCGCGACCAAGCACCGCGGTCGCGTGCTACTGGCCCGCACGATGACGTTGGGATTCGTGTTTGCTTTCGCCATAGCCGGACTGGGATTGACTGCTTCGACGGCCCTCAGTCGCAGGCTGCTCAAGCCGGTGAGCAAGCTCGCGCGGGAAGCCTCGGCCATATCGAGGGGCGACCTCGAACAGGAAATTCGCATGACCGACTCTCCAGACGAGATCGGTAAACTGGCACTGCAGTTCGAGAATATGCGCCTCGCTCTCAAGGGACACATAAGCGAGCTCGTCGTTGCCCGGCAGCAAGCAGACTCCGCGTACCGCGAAGAAAAACGCCTGCGGGCCCAGGTAGAAGAACACTCCCGCCTCCTGGAAAGACGGGTACGCGAGCGCACGGCGGAACTCGAGGCCAGCAACGAAAGGCTTACCGAGTACGACAGGCTGAAGACCGAGTTTCTCAGCAACGTATCACACGAGCTGCGCAGCCCGATCGCGGCCATCTTGTCGGCCGCGCGAATCATCAATCGCTACGGCGACACGAAGCCCGAAAGCGCAGAACGCTTCAGCGGCGTCATCATGGAGGAGTCGAGCCGACTTTCCCGCCTGATCAACGACCTCCTGGATCTCGCCAAGATCGAATCGGGCCGCGTAGAGTGGCGCAGCCACCGCATCGCCGACCCGCTCGGTATCCTGTCGCACGTATACGCCACTTTCCGGCCACTGTACGAAGAGCGCAACATCTCGCTTATAATAGACGCCACCGGCCCCCTGCCCTCCATCGATGGCGACCGTGACCGCCTCATACAGGTGCTCACCAACCTGTGCAGCAACTCCATGAAGTTCACACCGGCTGGCGGCTCAGTAGTCATGGGAGCGACGGCAGAAACAGTAAACGGTGAGAGCAGCTTGCTGCTGACCATCACCGACAGCGGTCCCGGCATACCCGAGAGCCAGGTGGACCAGGTATTCGAGCGGTTTCACCAGGTTCAAGCGACTACTGACGGCAACAAGCCCAGGGGTACGGGCCTGGGGCTGGCCATATGCCGCGAAGTGGTCGAGCACCACGGAGGCAACATAAGGGTAGAGCTGCCCGAGGAGGGCGGCACCCGCATGGTCGTAACCCTGCCGGCAGCCGGCTACTACCACGCCAGCTCCGAACAGCCGGTGCTTCACTGAATCCCAGCTATCCGGCCGGCAATGACGCAACGGCGACCGATCGCGCGGCTGCTACTCGCAACTCGAGGGATCTCCTGGCGTGTAAACCCTTGAATGGTCGTTGGCGCAGAACAGGGTCGAGCTGACCTGCTGCAACACGCGACCGGGTCCCGGCAACCCGGCGGCCGCGTTTACCCCCGCGGACGAAACCGGGGCTATACAGAACACCGAGGCAACTACTGGTGCGCCGGGTATCGCCAGGCCATCGGCCCGTACACTGTCAAGGAAACACTCGCGGGTTTTGCTCAGCGTGCAGTTACCCGCGCTCAACCCGCCAAAGCCGCAGTCGCCGTCCGAAGCACAGCTGATGTAGCCCTCCCCCGTTGCGCGTACGAAACCGTCGCAGTAGTTCTCGACCACACCCGGGCACTCTGCCTCGTTGTTCTCGGTAGCCGTGCAGACCTTGCCGAACGAGATGCAGGGGTTGGGACCATTCATCACCCCGGTTCCGGTCACCGAACAAGCGCCCGCGCCAATGGCAGAGCACTCTTCGTTCGAAGAACAGGGCACCGAGGTGTCACCGCTGCACACCAGGCAGTGACACTGACTCAAGGTGAAGGGAAACGGGCAGGAGAGCCCTGCCTCGAGCACCTGCGTACCGGCGGTCAGGGTAAACGCGATCGGCAATCCCTGTCCCGATACGTTCTTACCGGTCGCCGGCAAGCAATCGAGGCTGTACTCGCCACCCGACACGTCGGCTACGTTGCTATCGCAACTCTCGCCTGCCGGGCAGTCGGTGTTTTTCTCGCAGGGACTACCCGCAATACTGCAACTACGCCTCACGAAAGGAAAGGTGTGGTTTGTAGCCGTGGCGTCGCAGGATTGTCCCAGGTTGTTACCGAAGCTGCATACTCCATCGCGCACGCCATCGGCATACACTGTATCACCGTCACATGTCGGGCAAGGGTTGAACTGGTCAAGCCCGAGGTAAACCTCTACGCGCAGGCTGGCATCGGTCTTCACCTCGCCGGTATCCACGTTGGCCGTGCCCACGAGATCATCGGTAAAACGACTGAGCACGCAGACCGCGACTCCGCCCGAAGACAGGGGAAACGGCGGTGCGAGAAAGCACTGGCAGATGTTAGGGTCACCATTCGTGTCAACGCCGCAGTCGGCGTCTGGCTGGAAGGGGCTGTCGCAAATCTGCCTCCGGTCGTTCGCGCAGCGGCAGCTCCCCAGAACCGGGTCGACACCGGCAAGTTCGCACACACCGCAGCCGCCCGTATCGGCGAGAAGCATGTCAATGGGGCCCTCGCACAGCACGTTACCCCGGGCCGTGGTGTTGTCGTTGACGTCGGAATCATGGGCGATACCCGTGGTGCCACTGTCGAGCATCGTGGGTGTCCGGCAGCGCCCGAGTCCGCCGTCACAGAAACCGACCGGGCAGTCTTCGTCAACCGTGCAATTGCGGCCCACGCCCGCCCACACCTGCAATTCGCCGGCGTCGGGGCACAGCGGATGCTGGCAGCCGGTGGCTACGATAGCGCAGCCCTGGCAGCAGGCGGTGTCGAGGTCGCATTCTTCCGGGCCACCCCCCGGGCCGGTAGTACAACCGGGCTCGGTGCATGCCACTCCGTCGCCGCAGGTGGCCTGCCGACATTCGCCGTTACAGTTGTCCCTCGGGTTGGTGTTGCCGTCGTCGCAATCTTCGCCCGCGGTTGCGTTGATAGTCGAATCACCGCACTCGGCCACCGTACAGTCATCGTCGCAGGCGATTGATTCGCCCCCGTCGTCGCACACCTCGCCGCTGTCGGTAACCTGGTCGCCGCAGCCGGGCAGCTGGCAGGAAAGTCGGCAGGCGTCGGCCAGGGTATCAGAGTTTGCCGCACCGTTGTCACACTGTTCGCCGCTGTCAATTACCAGGTCACCGCAACCCGCCAGCACGCAGTCAGTACGGCAGGCATCGACTTGGACGTCAGAGTTGGCCGCGCCGTCATCGCACTGCTCACCCCTAGAGGTGTTGAGCGTCCCGTCGCCACACTCGGCCACCGTGCAGTCGGCATCGCAGGCAGCCGTCTCTCCACCGTCGTCGCAGGCTTCTCCTGCCTGCAAGACTCCGTTGCCGCAGACCTCGACAATACAGTTCTCATCGCAACCGTCGCCCACGGAAAGATTGCCGTCGTCGCATTCTTCGTTGCCGGAGTTGTTGACCGAACCGTCGCCACAGAACTCGACCACGCAGCTGGCAGAGCAACCGTCGCCGCTGCTGGTATTACCGTCGTCGCACTGCTCACTACCCGAGTTGTTGACCGAGCCATCACCGCAGAACTCGATCAGGCAAGCATCGCTGCAACCGTCGCCGTTGGCCACGTTACTGTCGTCACATTCCTCTTCGAACTCCGTCACGCCGTCCCCGCAGATCGCCTCGAAAACACACGAATCCGAGCAGCCGTCGCCGTTGACGACGTTGCCGTCATCGCAGAGCTCGCCGGAATCGATCACCGTGTCGCCGCAGCCGGCCGGCTGACAGTTGCTCCGGCAAGCGTCGGGAAACGTGTCCGAGTTGGCCGCACCGTTGTCGCAGCTCTCACCCCGGCTGGAGTTTATGGTGCCGTCACCGCAGAGCGCCACCGTGCAATCGGAGTCACAGACGATCGATTCGCCACCGTCGTCGCAGTCTTCCACTCCAGCCCAGAAAAAACCGTCGCCGCATCGCGCCGACAGGCAGGTATCGAGGCAGTCGTCGTTATTGGAGGCATTGCCGTCGTCGCACTGCTCGACCCCGGACTGCACCACCGAGTCTCCGCAGCGAGCCAGCACGCATGAGTTGCGGCAGCTGTCGGTGTCAATCGAGTTGCTGTCATCGCACTCCTCGACACCGGCCTCTACCTCGCCGTCGCCACAGGAAGCCTCCACGCAGGTATCCAGGCAAGCGTCGGTGTTAACCAGGTTGCCGTCATCGCAGTCCTCGCCGTACTCGTGGATGCCGTTGCCGCAGACGGGCGCCTTGGGGTAAGAAGCTTCGAGCAGGTCCTCTACCGCGTCACGATGAGTGTTGAACTGGCACGACTTGAGATCAAAAATGTTGAAGCGCCCGCCGGTCGGGTCGTCGCAGGCAACAGAGAAGCCCAGCGCATCGACGTCGGCCGACGCGCACACTTCGGGCACACCGGCCAACAATCTTATGTAGGCTTCTTCAATGTTTTTATCGGTAGCCCGGTCACCTGTACCGTTGCCGAAGGGAGGAATACCCTCCATGCATTGCACGCCACCGGGGATGACCCCCCTGTCCAGACGTGACTGGCAACGGGTTCTCGCCTTCAGGGCATTGGCCGCCATGGCTGATCCCTTGCGGCCCGCCTTCTGAACACACTGTAGATCGGCTCCTTCCAGGGCGGCACCGATCTGCGGAAACTGCACAGCCATGGTCGACTCGATGACGGCGTCGAGCTGGGCATCGATGCAATTGCCCAGGTCGATGTTGGTCCAGGGATTATCGCCATCAAAGGGGCAGGTACCGGGAAAGTTGAGCGAAATAAGGTCTACGCCGAAGCACTGTCGCGATATGCGAGAGGCCAGCCGGGCCTTGGCCCTGCGCACTTGCAGGGCCGTGACGTCATCACCTTCTCCGCTTATGCAGTCGGTCACCGGCGAGAGCGAGCCGGCTGCTATGCGCGCTACGCAGGCCTGCCTGGCCCGCGAAGCCCCTTTGTAGTAGCGCACGGTGGAGCGGCCCAGGCCTTTCTGGCAGTGAAGCTCCGCCTTACCCTGGGCCTGGGCGCTTGCCGGGGCCAGGGTCATCAAGGCCGAGACGGCCAGTGCGGCCAGGGTCATCGTCAAAACTCTATTACTCATTGCCATAGCTGTATATCCTTCCCCCTGCGCGCACCCTGACCGGTCGCGGGCCTGCACCGCGGCGGGCTGCCCCAGGGTACTGCCTGCCGAGTATGCATTCCCTGCCGTCTCGGTGTCAATGTAAAACCTCGCCTGGGCGTCCCGGCCCCCCCGTTCGGGGGTGCAAACGTGGACTCGGCGTAACATATCGACTAAACCGGGCTGCTGCTTCGTTGTTTTGCGCAGTTCTTAACCCCCACTGTTTCATGGAATGCAGGAGTCAGGAATGGGTCCACTCAAAGGATTTAGAATAATCGAGCTGGCCGGACTCGCGCCGGTGCCTTACGCCGGAATGATACTGGCGGATTTCGGTGCTGAGCTGATCAGGGTCGACCGTCCTGGTGTACCCGGCATGTTGCCCGACGCTACGGCGGACGCCTTGGCAAGAGGCAAGCAGTCGGTTGCCATCAACCTGAAGGATCCCCGGGGGATTGAGCTGATGCTCAAGCTCGCTGAAAGCGCCGACGCCCTCATCGAGCCGTTCAGGCCCGGCGTAATGGAAAAACTGGGCCTGGGCCCCGACCTCCTGGCCGAGCGCAACCCGCGCCTGGTCTACGCCAGGCTCACCGGCTACGGCCAGCAGGGTCCCTACGCTTCGATGGCCGGCCACGACATAAACTACGTCGCCATGTCGGGGGTACTGCACCTGCTCGGCCGTGAAAACGACAAGCCCGAGCCCCCCATCAACCTCCTGGGCGACTTTGCCGGTGGCGGTATGCTGTGCGCCATGGGTGTAGTGATGGCCCTGCTCGAGCGCGAGCGTTCCGGCAAAGGCCAGGTCATTGACTCGGCCATGGTAGACGGAGCGGCCAGCCTCGCGTCATTCATATTCGGCTTCCAGGCCCAGGGCTACTGGAAAGCCGAACGCGGCACCAACCTGCTTGACGGCGCTGCACACTTCTACGGCACCTACGAAACCTCGGACAAGCGCTGGCTGTCGGTGGGGGCCATCGAGCCCCAGTTTTACGCAGCGCTGATCGAAGGCATGGGCCTCGCCGCTGACGACCTCCCTGCCCAGATGGACCAGTCGAGCTGGCCGGCGATGAAAGAAAAGTTTGCCTCGGTGTTCGGCGGTCGCAGCCGAGACGAATGGTGCGCGGTATTTGAAGGTACCGACGCCTGCGTGGCGCCGATACTCGCCATCGACGAAGTTGCCTCCCACCCCCACAGCGTCGAACGAGAGAGCTTCGTTGCCGGGGTCTCGGGATCGCCGGTGCCCGCGCCCTCTCCGCGCCTGCTGCGAACACCGGGACGGGCTGGCAGCGAGGCACCCTCCATTGGCCAGCACACGGCCCACATACTGTCAGGCCTCGGCCTGTCGGAAGACGAGCAGGAAGCGCTCAAGGCCGACGGCGTAGTGTGCTGACGCCTGGCTGCCCGGTGCCGCTCTAGAGCCAGAGGTCGGTAAGGCGCAGGTCCCGGAACGAGTCTACCACGAGGTCGGCGTCGGCGACTTTCTCGCGGCCCAGCGACGGGTCGGGCAAGGCCACTACCCTCATCCCGGCCGCGCGTGCAGCCTGCACGCCGGCCGGGGAGTCTTCGAACACCACGCAGTCGGCCGGCTCGGCGCCAAGCCGTGCGGCGGCCAACAGGAAGATATCGGGTGCGGGTTTGCCGCGCCCCACCTCCTTGTCATCGCCGGTAACTATAACGTCAAAGTCTTCGAACCAGGGCCCGTGTTGCAAAATTTTCATCTCGTACAAGCGGCGCGTGCTGCTCGTTGCCACTGCCTGTCGCAGGCCCTCCCTGGCGAGCAACGCGCAGAAGTCGCGTGCGCCGTCGCATTCGGGTGAGGTCGGAAACAGGCTCTCGAGGGTGGCGGTGCGCAGGGAGAGGTATTCTTCGGGCGACACGGGTAGCTCGAGCGCCGCGACGAGATAGCGGGCCGACTCTATGGCCGGCCGCCCTATCATGTTGGCCTTGAGCGACCAGTCAAAGGTCTTGCCCCACTTCTGCACCACCTCGCTGCTCGCCCGGGTGTAAAAGGGTTCGGTGTCCAGCAGGACGCCGTCGAGATCAAAAATTGCGCAGCTGGGGCGGCTTCCCATCAGCGGCTCCACGTCGGCGACCCTGGCCCGACCGCGAGCCGGGGCGCGCTCACAGCAGCTCCAGCACCCTGTCCGAGGGTCGAGCTATAACAGCCCTCTTGCCAGACACAACCACCGGGCGTTGCATGACAGCAGGCTCGTCCAGTAGCAGGTCCACGACCTCGGGCAGGCCCGCGTCGGGGGCCAACGACAGGTCGCCGTCCTTGAACCTGGGGTCGGAAGTCCTGACCATCTGCACGGGGTCACCGCCGACCAGCTCTACCAGTCCGGACAGCGTCTCGCGATCGAGGGGCGCTTTGAGATACTCTACGACGTCGAACTCGACGCCTCGCTCCCGGAGTACATCCAGCACTCCACGCGATTTTCCTCAAGAAGGGTTGTGATAAACGGTAAGCTTGGCCATTTTTTCCTCCGCCGTCGGAGCTTAGCAATCGCGGGCGGACAGACAAACAGCTACGGCCGATTGCCCTGGAGCGTTCTGCGCAGAACATCTCGGCTCAGAAAAAAATAATCGCCAGGCCACTGAAGAGCAGGAATCCCGCCAACACCGTCACCACGTGACCTGCTGCTATCAACAGGCGCAGCGGCTCCCGCCCCGCCATCGACCGCGCCAGGCCGAGGCCGAACAACGAAATCTCGGTGGCTGCCAGCACGAGGGCTGCCGCGAACAAGGGAGTCGCCCACAGCACAATGCAGGAAACAAGGCAGAGCAGAAGTCTAAATACCTGGTTCACGGCGCAGGGGACTAGTCACTCTTGCATTTCACGGCACGGGCAGTGACCTTGCACACCACGCTGGGAGTTGTCAGGCACTCGCCAGTCGCCGGGTCGGCACCGAACAGGAGGCTTGCCGTTAGCAGGCTCTGCCCGGCAGCGGCATTGAGATCAACACCTCCGGATCTGCCACCGGCTTTGAGCTTGACCCGGGCTATTCCCCTCTTGGTGATTATCGAAACCGAGGCCTTGGTTATGCCGCCGTTGGCCCCGGTCTTATCCTTGAACTTGAACTTGATGTCCCTCTTGTTCTCAAAGGCAGAGGAGGGAATAGACGCGATCCATATCTCCGAACCGTCGTTGTCTCCCAGCCGAGCTGTCATGCCGGTGTCGCTTGGGAGAACGGTAAAGTCGGCCAACGGCAGATCGGCCTTGATCAGCAGTTTGTCGGTGTCCACGCCGGGCTTCAGGCTCACCTTGACCTGGCTGCGGCCGGTGAGAGTCGGCGACAGCACCTCGCAGCTAGCAGACAAGCACTGGCCCGAAGGACTGCAGAAATCAGAAGACGTACCGCAGGAGGTCCCGTCGGCTTCCGGGGAATTGTCACAACCGGTCAGCACGCCGCAGGAATCCACCGTGCAATCGTTGCCGTCGTCGCACAAGTTGGCGTCGGGCACGTTGGTGCAGGTATCGGCGACACAGCTGTCCGCGGTGCAGGCTATTCCGTCGTCGCAATCGATCACGTTGACACACACGTGGGCCTCCGTGTCGCAGGAATCCACCGTGCAACCAACACCGTCGTCACACAGCGACGCGGCCGGATAGCCCGGCGTAGCGGCTATGCAGCCCTCGTCTATGCAGGTCGCAGAGCACCCATCACCGTCGACCAGGTTGCCATCATCACAGAGCTCACCCGGGTCAGTTACACCGTTGCCACAATTTCCACAGGGCGAAAGGCCCGGCACCAGTTCTGTAACGATGACCGGCGAGTGACTGCCGGCGAGCGACGGGGGCACGGCGGCGAGTCGGTACCTCGCCCTGTTTTCGCCGCTCGGATCGGCGCTCATCGAACTGCCCGCAAGCGTGCTCACCGATCCATGCCCGGTGAGGGTGTTTTTTCCCAGGTTGCCCTGGTTGTCGATGACGGCCGTCGATAACAGTTGAACCTCGCAACCCTCGAGACTGATAGCCCCGAACAGGCCTCCCAGGGAGGCACCCGAGGTCAGAAGGCTGCCGCTCACCAGGAGGTTGCTCCCCGCCACAGCGGCCACGGACCCAGCCACGCCGCCATTTGAAGCCGAAGTGTCCACGTCGCCGTCAAGGACCAGCAGGCCCGAGGCGGTCATAAAAAGGTCGCCGCCCGCCGCCGATCCGCCAGTTAAGTCGACCATCGAATCCGAGGCCAGGAGGATGTCGCCGCTGAGCGAGCCGATGTCCACGATCCCGCCACCGCCCTGGCTACCCTTGGCCAGTGATTCAACCGTACCCTCTATGTTGACACTGCCGAGGGCCTCCAACGAAACATCCCCACCGTAGCCGTCGGGAATAGCACCGTTGGCTCTCACCTTTACGTAAGGCGAAACGTGCAGCGTTCCGCCCGCGTCGTAGACCTGTTCACCCCCGTCACCGCCCACGCCGTTGGCCCCGTTTCCATCGGTACTGAAAACCATACGGTTGGCCATGCTGCCACCGCTTATGTCGATGTTGCCGACGGCCGTCACGAAAATCTCTCCACCAAAGCCTTCACCGCCAGCCGCGTTGGCCGACAACGGGGCGCTCAAGTTAACGTTGCCCACTGCGTCGATTTCTATGAGGCCACCGTCGAAATCTCCGCCGGCGACATCTATTTCAGCGCTCACTGCAATATCCTGCCCGCCGGACAACGAGACGACACCGCCGCCGCCAAGCCCGCCGCCGGTGGCCTGCAGGCCAGCCCCGGATATCAATGGACCAGCCAAGGCTGATATCGTGATGTCCCCACCGTCAGAATCAGGGGTGGTGCCGTCCATGTCTATCGTATCGCCCACCGAGACGCCGGCCGCGGCCGTTATGCTGACAGATCCCGGGTTAGCCACCGTTCCCCTTATCTTACCGTTCAAGATCGCGTTGCCGTCACCGATGGTGCAGCTACCTGCCCCGAGCAGCGCGCAATCCAGGTCGCTGAGGCAGGGAGTACTCGCAGCAGCACTGCAGGCTTTCCTGACCAGGAACACGACTGATCCCCCGAAGCCTCCAGCGCCCCTGAGATCCACCCTGTTGTTGCCCGCGTCGAGTTCGAGCCGACCGCAGATCACCTGGCCCGACGACCCGCCGAAGTCCAGGGTACCGCCACCCGTTACCTGCAATGTGCGCAGGCCAAAATCGAGTACCGCGCCGGTGTCAACGACCACCACAGAGTTAACAACGCAGGGGTCATCGGAGGGAGCGCAGACCTGGTCGGCAGTTGTGACGGCAGCAGCCGAAAAGGGACAGGCCAAGGCTACGAGAAACGCAGCTGCACAAATGGCTGATCGCGAAAAACCGACGAAGTGGTCATTGTTCATGGCAGTGAGCATCCTTTGGGTGCGCGCCCGACCGCGACCACCGAGTATAGTATCTCTCATAGATACTACCGCGCGCGCAACTACATCAAGGGTATATTTTTGCGACTACCCCCTGTGGGGGGGGTATAACAAAAGAAAGCTCAGCGTTTTCGCGACGAGGCGCGGGAGGAAACGAGAAGTTCCAGGAACTCAGATGAGGGGGTCAGCACCACGGTGGTCTGTTCCCCCAGGGTTTTGCGCCAGGATTCCAGCGTGCGGATAAAACCGTAGAACTCGGCGTCACGGGCATATGCCTTGGCGTACACGTCGGTGGCCAGGGCGTCGGCCTTGCCGCGGATGATCTCCGATTCGCGGTTCGCGTCGGCGATAATGACCCGCTTCTCGCGCTCAGCCTGCGACCTGATCTTGGCGGATGCCTCGTCGCCCTCGGCGCGAAACTTCTTGGCCAACCTCTCACGCTCGGTGCGCATGCGACGAAAAACGTTTTGCTCGTTCTTTTCGGGCAGGTCGGTTCGCTTGATGCGCACATCGACTACCTCGATGCCGTACTCGGCCGCCCTGCGACCAGAATTTGACCTGACCTGGTCCATGAACTCCGTTCGATCGCCCGACACCACGTCGGTACTGGTCACCTGTCCGATTGCCTCGCGCAGATTGGAGTAGATGATGTCATCGAGACGCGACTGCGCCCCGGCCTCGGTGAGCACGGTCTGGTAGAACTTGAGCGGGTCAACTATCTTCCATCGCGAAAAGTTGTCTACCACCAGCTGCTGCTTGTCGCGGGTTATCAACTCGCGCGGCGCGGCGTCGTACTCCATCAGTCTCTTGTCGAAGTAGACCACCTGGTGGACAAAGGGAACGCGGAAGTTCAACCCGGGTTCCACTATCGTTCGTACGGGCTTACCGAACTTGAGAACCAGCGCCTGTTGCCACTCGCCAACGCTGAAGCACGCGCCCGCGTAGACAAGGGCTACCGCCGCCACCACGGCCACCACGGCTGCCGTCAGGCGGTTCACCGGGGCACCTCGGCCGACCTGCTGCCCGCGCCACCGGAGCCGGTCACGCCGGCAAGCGGCAACAGCGGAAGAGCGCCGCGCGCGATTTTCTCATCGACGATGATCATGTTGGCATCGGCGAACACCTCTTCGAGGGTTTCAAGGTACAAGCGCTTGCGCGTGACCGCGGGAGCGCGACGATAGGCGTCGTAGAGCAGATCGAAGCGCTGGGCCTGGCCCTCGGCTTCTTTAACTACTGACTCCGAGTAGCCATGCGCCTGGTTGATCAGTTGCGCAGCGTCGCCCCTCGCTCGGGGAAGCACATCGTTGGCGAAGCCCTCGGCCTCGTTGATCATGCGTTCCTTGTCCTGCTCCGCGTTGATCACGTCCTTGAACGCGTCCTGCACGGGGTCAGGCGGAACCACGTCCTGCAGCTTGACGGTGACCACATGCAGGCCCACCTGGTAGCGGTCGAGCATGGCCTGCAGAAGCACCTGGGCCTCGGTCTGCACCTCCAGCCGTCCCTCTGTAAGCGCCCGGTTGATAGTATTGCGCCCAACCACCTCGCGCATGGCCGATTCGGCCGAGTCGCGAAGCGTTTCGGACGGATCCCTGACGTTGAAGAGGAAGGCCTTGGGGTCCTTTATGCGGTACTGGACGATGAAATCGAGATCCACGATGTTACCGTCCGACGTGAGCATGCGGGATTCTTCGGTTACCTGCCGATAACGCGCCGGGGGGCCCACGTCTATCGTCCTGAAGCCCACTTCTTCCTTGAGCACCACCGTCACCGGGGGCTTGAGAACCGTCTCTACGGGCCACGGCAGGTGCCAGTGGAGGCCCGGCCCGGTAGTGGCCGTCACCTTGCCGAAACGAAGCACTACACCGGCCTCGCTGGGGTTGACCTGGTACACGCCGGTGGCGATCCACAAGGCCAGCAGCAAGCCAAGTCCGGCCAGTCCCAGCGCGCCGCCGAAGCGTCCCCGCAGCTTGGCCACCAGCTGCGCCAGCAGTTCCTCGGGTGTCGGGGGACGCTGCGACCCGCCGTTTCCAAATGGTGATCCGTATCCGTTGGACATCGTAGTGGGCACCCTTGCAGCGCGCAGGGGTGGTGTCAATGACAAGCCCACACCGGGCAGCGCCGTGCTATAGATCCAGCACTGGGGCAAGATGGTTGCGCTGCGATGCTTGCCTCGCCCGCTACTACCCTGCCCGTGATTGCAACGTTGACCGCTTCGGTGCTCATCGCCGCTGCCGCCCTGGCCTGGTACCGGCCACGCAGCGTCGTAGATCACCCCCTCGTGGTGCTGGCCGTGCCCCTGCTGCTCTCGCTGCTGTCGGTGGCAACGCTGGTGGACCCCGCCGGCCCCTCGCTGCACATGCGCCTGGACCCGAGCGAAGAGCCCATGCTCGCACCCGACGACCCGGGACTGGCGCCCTACCACCGGGCCACCGCTAATTTCGGGGACGACAACGTCTACGTGGTGGCCGTGGAGACGGCCGAGGTCTTCAACACCGAGTTCCTGCTCGCCATGCAGACAGCAAGCAACCGGCTGCGACGACTCAAGGGCGTGCGCAACGTGGACAGCCTGGTGACCACCACCCACTACGGTTACGACGACGACATCGACACCGTGTTGGTGCGCCGGCTGATAGACCAGGTGCCCGAAGACCTCGACGCCATGGCCGCGCTCCGGGAGCGCGCATTGTCGGACAGGGTTTATCCGCGCAGCATCGTCTCGGCCGACGGGCGCACCGCAGCGTTGAACATCTCCTTTGTCAGCATGAGTGACGGCGATTTCGTGCAATCAGGACTCGACGAGAGCATCCGGGGCATCGCCATCGAGGAATTCCCGGCACCCGCGAGTGTGTACGTCACCGGTCGGCAGCACGTCAAGACACGGGCCCATCACATCATGGTCGGCGATCTGTCGTGGCTCATCCCACTGGCCATGACCGTGGGCGCGTTCGTAGGGTGGCTGGTGACCGGCAGTCTTCGCGCGGGTTTCATCCCGGTGGGCGCCAGCGTGCTGGCCACGCTGTGGGTCTTTGCCACGTTGGCGGCGCTGGGCAGACCACTCAACATAATCACCCTCGTCCTGGGCCCCGTGCTCATCTGCGTGGGCGCGGTCTACGGCATACACATACTGGCGCGCTACGAAGCACTGGTCGACGAGGGCCTGAACGGGCACGACGCAGCCCTGGGCTCGCTCAAAGACACCGCCGCTCCCACGCTGATGGCCGGGGCCACCACTGTGGCTGGTTTTGCCTCGCTTGCCGGGTCCGACATCCCGGCTACGCAAGAGCTGGGCCTTCTGGCCGCCACCGGCGTGGCCTGGGCCACAGTGTCTTCGCTGTGTTCCATCCCCGCCCTTCTTTCCCTGCTGCCGCCGCGGGGCAGTCGTAGACAAACGAGCGTGGGACTGCGCGTGACCGCCCTCCTGCGGCGGCGGCTCAATATGACCGCGGGCCTTTGTACGCGCCGTCCCCTACCCATCCTGGCTGCCTGGGCACTGGTAGCCGTGGTATCGGTCGGCCTGTTGCCGCGCATCGTGGTCGACACCGACTACCTGACCTTTTTTGACCCGGCCTCCAAGGTGAGAACAGACTTTGCGGCAGTCGGTCGACTGCTCACCGGCGCGTCGCCGGTTTACGTGGCGCTGCACGGCGGGCGGGAGGGAGCCTTTCGCGAACCCGGCACGCTGCGCGCGCTTGAACGACTGCAGGCCGAGGTCGACCGCGTACCCGGCGTGAGGGCCACCACGACTATCGTAGACTTCATCGCCCCGCTTAACCGCGCGATGGAAAAAGGCGAGCCCTCGGCAGAGCGCGTACCCGACAGCAAGGCCGGCGTGGCCGAACTCATGTTCATGCTGCCGCGCAACCGCGTACGGGGCCTCGTCAACAGCAACCACAGCAGCGCCAACCTGCTGGTGCGCAGCTCGGCTACGGGTTCGGCCGCTGTCCGGCAGCTCGAAGACGACCTCAACACGGCAATAAGCCGGGCCGGGCTCCCCGCCGGGATTGAAGCCAACGTCACTGGCAACACCATCGTACTGAACCACGGCGCCGACAGCCTCGCGCGTACGCAGACCACCATCGTTGCCTTCGCGGCGCTGGCCATCTTTTTACTCATGTCCAGGTTCTTCCGCTCGGCGGGTGCCGGTTTGCTGGCGATGATACCCAACCTCGTGCCCGTACTGGTTTTCTTCGGCCTGCTGGGAGCAGGCGTCGCCATGCTGTCGCTCGCCACCAGCCTGCTCGGCTGCATAGCACTGGGAATTGCGGCAGACGACACCGCTCACTTCCTGGTGGGTTACAAGCGCCGGCGCGAGCACGGCATGCAGGCCGAGGCCGCCGTTTCGGACTGCATAGCCACCCTGGGAAAGCCCATCGTGGTGACCTCCATCATGCTGTCGTCCGGTTTCCTGGTGCTGTTGCTGTCGGGCTTCGCGGCATTCAGGCAACTGGGCGGGCTGGCGGCGACGACCATGATGATCTGCCTGTTCGCTGACCTCACCCTTCTGCCCTCCCTGCTGCTTCGTTTTCGGCGCTGACCAGCACTGACGCTCAACTACGCTTTACACCAACAGTCCACCCAGCGGGCCGCGCGGCTCAGGGTCTCTGTTGAAGGTTCGACAACGCGAAGTCCGAGTCGGTGAGCCCCGCCTCGGGCTCGAGCAGGTCGACCACCAATCGCGAGAGGGTGTCTTCGAGCAGGTCGTGCATAGTCGAATCGGTAGCGATCCAGGTGCCACCGAATTCGCTGATGCTGTCGTGCCGGGCCTCCATTCGCTTGGCAAGGACATCGGCCTCGTCCCAGTACTCGGTCTTGACCGGAACGTAGTGCTCTTTCTCGAGCCAGTTCTTCGTTCGCGTGTAACTCGAGTCGGCCTCGGGCCGCATGACGGCCTCGACCACGTAGCACGACATCCCCTTTACTTCTTCGTCGGCCAGCCTGGTGTAGTCGGCGTCCTCTATGTCGCCCACGCTGACAAGAAAATCCTCGAAGCTGAAATCGGTGCCGGCTATATGCTGCCCCTTCATGCTCACGCGGTGGGTACGCCCGCGCGTTGGCGAAAAAATAAACTGCTCGTCCTCGGCCTGGTCGTGGTGAACAAACAGGTAGCCCGTGTGGCGCAGCTCGTAGGGGCCCGTGAACTTAACGATGGTCCGCGAGAACACGTCGTCGGTGGCCTCGTCTTCTTCGTCTCGGTAGTCGAGCGCCTGCGTCCAGAAGTTTACCCGCTGCGGATTGCCAGCCTCGTCGCTGCTGATGGCGTGACTCTCCTGGTAGCTCGACTTGAGGCGCTTACGATTCTTGAGAAGGCGGTCGTAGAGTTCGCGCCCGGTGAGTTTTTCGCCGACCTGGCTCTTCTCTTCAACCTCGGCCGGGCTCGGGTAATCCATCGGTCCATCGGCAGCTGTGACCACCGGCGGCGATAGCAGGAACAAGAGAGACAACACTGCTGTACGAAACACGACGGGTTATCCTCGCCCCCGCGCGCCCAGTTGCTCGTAAAACATATACCCAGCCCCCATTGAAAGCGCGCTCAGCAGGTGCCAGGTCGCGTGCCCTTGCATAAAGTGGTTGTCGGGGTCGCAGAAAACTCGTGTAACGTCGAGCGCTGAAAAAACGCTTGCCGACGCCAGCAGCACGAGCATGACCGCGTACCAGCGGTAATCGTCGGGCCGGTCCGGGCGACGGCTGCAGGCAATCTCCTGCCCCAGCAACACGAAGATCAGCCCCAGAACGATGAGCTGGATGGGAATCCCGAGCAGGTAGAACAGTACTACCAGCCCCGAGCCAACCACCACCACGTAGCCGATATCACGAGCGATGGCCCCGCCGCCGGCAGCGCTAAGACGGGCGCGGTTAATGGCCAGCAGCAAGCCCAGCCACAGGAACATGCCCACGAAATCAAAAAACTGCGTGAAGAAATTGTACGACGCGTGGTAGACGAGCGAAAACAGGCCGGTCAGCAGCATGGCGGGAGCAAACAGGCCCAACCCGCGGCCGGTTTTGCCTTGTGAGCGCCGCCACAGCAGCAGGGCCACGAGCAGGTAGGCGATATTCGACCAGGTGTTGGCCGGCTCTACCACCCAGGAACACAGGGGTGCCTCGCACCAATCCACGTTTGGCGGGGCCAGTAAACTCAGCGCCGACCAGGGACAGCCCTGCTGAAGGGGGGGGGCGTACACCACCCCTACCTAGCAGGCAGGCGCAGCCCTATAAAGCCCCTTCCGATTTTTGCAGGCTGACATAAAGCAGCTGCGAAGGGCGTGCCTGTCAGGCCATCCGCGAGTGGATCGCAAATGCAGGCCGCTGCTCGGGCTGGTCTAAACGCACCCCGCGATCGTCTGCGAGCGATGCCAGGCCGGTCCTGGCCATCCTGCTCGGTTGCGCGTGACCGTTCTCCCAGCGATTTACCGTGCTCACTGTTATACCCAGGTGATGGGCAAGTTCTTCCTGCGTCATGCTCAGGCTTTTACGAAAGTTGCGTATAAGCACCCCTATATTATTGTTTTCCATTGTCGACCCCCGTCGTTCCCGCCTCGCCGTCGCACACGGCGCAGCCCGAAGCGGTACATGTAGTTAATGCAATGCTACACGCACTAGGGGGATCCTCTCTCGCACCCGAACGGGTATTTCTTAGGCCACGCAACACACGCAGGTCTTGCTGCCGCACTACACAAGGGGTTTCAGGGAGTCCCGGCAGGCCCGCCGGGCCGGGCGAAGGGAATTCGTGTTAACCGTACGGTGTTTTCCCCTTCCCCATACTGGGGGTGAGCCCCCGACCGGGTGGTCGCCGGCGTTTCAGCCAGGGGCCGCGCGACCGCTTTCCAGTCCAAACCTGGCAATCGCCTCACAGGCACTTTACCAATAGCTCCCATGATGATAGCCGCTGTTGGAGTCGCCCACGTGTGGCGAGCCAATCGAGAACCTGTAGGCGCGGAAACAAGAGAGGAAATAATGAGAGAGTACTACGCATTACTGGCCTTCGCCGCACTGATGATAATGCCTTCGCCTGGCCAGGCCGCTGCCAAGCCCGAACTTGACCTCAGCGCTGAAGACGGGATCGAGCTATCGGCGAGCGACAGTGATTTCTCTCTCGAGCTGGGTGGCAGGGTCCTTGCCGACACCGTGTCCTGGGACGCCGACAGCGCCGTAGAAACAGCCATCGGCGAGCAGACCAGTGAGAGTGAATTCCGCCGCGCGAGGTTATACGTGGCCGGCACCATCTACGGCTACGTGATCTTCAAAGCCCAGTACGAATTCGCCGGTGACAACGCCGACTTCAAGGACATGTACCTGGGTATAAAGGACATCCCCCGCCTGGGCACGGTCAAAGTCGGTCACTTCAAGGAGCCCTTCAGCCTCGAGGAGCTCACCAGTTCGAAATACATCACCTTCATGGAGCGGTCGCTTCCGGGTGTCTTCGCGCCCTCGCGTAACACCGGACTCGGATTTCACAGCACCGCGCTTGACGACCGCCTCACGCTGGCTGCCGGCCTGTTCCACGACAGCGACGGCATTGGCGACAGCGGCGACAAAAAGCTGAATTTCTCGGCCCGTGTTACCGGCACACCGATCAAGGGAGACGATAGCCTGCTGCACCTGGGCCTTTCGTGGACCAGCCGCGACCCCGAAGACAACCTCCTCAGGCTCAGGCAACGCCCCGAGGTACACCTGGCCGACCGCTTTGTAGACACCGGAAGCGTGGCGGCCGAGGGCATGGACGTGCTGGGCCTCGAGGCGGCCGCCGTTCTTGGGCCGCTTTCGCTGCAGGGCGAGTACATGGCAGCTTCGCTCGATATACCTGGTGGCAGCGACGCCGACCTGTCGGGTTGGTACGCCTACGCGAGCTGGTTTGTGACCGGCGAGAGCCGTGCTTACAAGGCCAGCAAAGGCGTGTTCAGTCGAGTGAGCCCGGCAGACAATTTTACGGTTGACGGCGGCAGTGGCGCCGTCGAACTGGCCGTCAGGCTGTCGAACCTGGATCTCAACGACGCGGGAGCCAGTATCAGCGGCGGAGAACTTGACGATCTCACGCTGGGGCTGAACTGGTACCTGGATCCCTCCACGAGGGTCACGCTTAACTGGGTAAACGCCGATATCAGGGGCCTGGGCGAAGCCGACGCGCTGCAGGCCCGTTTCCAGTTCGATTTCTAGCCTGAAGGCCACCCCCATAAGCCGTTTTCTCTCATGTGTGGCAGATTGGGAAAACCTTTGCCCAATCTGCCACTAACTATAAACAGAGCTTATCTAAAATTGGAATTTATTTCATTGTTCCTTATCTTGCATAGTTGGGCTGTCGTTAGTAGCTTGGCCTGAGCAGTCGGTGAGGTTCTCCGGCTGCATGACTGAGAAATCAAAATTCCGAAAGGGACCAAGGAGAATAACATGGCTTTTATCGGATACTTCATAGCAATGGCGGCCTGGATCACGTGGATATACAGGCAGTACAAGGACGGAGACCGGCCGGTGGCCTATGGTTGGTTCGTAGCCAGCCTGCTGCTCGGTGGCTTCGAATACGGCAAGGGCATCCTGACGCTCATGGTCAACCTCCCGGTCTACGGGCAGGCGGCCCTGGTTTCGACAGTACTCACGCTGACCGTGCTGTACGTCTACTCGTCGCGCAACGCTGGCGCGGTAGAACAGGTAGAGGCAGAAGCCGCCCAGGCCTGAAAACAGTGGCGGCCTAACAGCCCCCCGCAACTTACACCCCGGTCGCCCACTGCTGGAAACAGCGGCAGGGTGGCCGGGGTTTTTTATTGGGGCCGTACCTACTGGCTGCCATGCACTTGCAAGGGCTATACTGGGCCGAACAGCTGGCACGTCAGCCCGGCTCCAACGACCGTGCGCTCTTCTGCAAATGCCCCCCGCTCTCCCAAACGCCACCCTCATTGGCTATGCGCCGTCCTGCCCATGGCAATCGCAGCGACGCTGGTCGTTTTGCTCCTGGTTGCGCCCGGCCAAGCCGCAAGCGCTCCTGACGACACTACGGCCATCCTTGAAACCATCGAAATCCTGGCGCCGCGCCACGGACAGCTAACAGCCGATCACCCCGAGGCCGTTAGCGTTACCAGTCGAGAACGACTCGACCGCAGCGCCGCAGCGGTTCTCACCGACGCCTTTCGCGACGTACCAGCTGTTCACCTGCAATCGACCACGGCGGGCCAGGGCTCGCCTTTCATACGAGGACTCACCGGGTCGGCCGTGCTCAACCTTGTAGACGGCATGCGCCTGAACAACGCGCCCTACCGTTCGGCCCCCAACCCCTGGCTGGCCCTGATCGACCCCGATCTCGTGGAGCGGGTGGAACTCGTGCGCGGCCCCTCGTCGGTGCTCTACGGCAGCGACGCCATGAGCGGGGTCGTGCAGGTGCTGACGCGGCGGGCGCGCGGCTACGGCGATACGCCTCGCGGCAGTGGGCGGTTAAAAACCAGCCTGTCCAGCGCAGACCGGGGAGCTGGCCTGCGCGCCGAGCTGGGCGTCGGCCACGACAAACTTGCCTTTCGTGGCGGCGTATCGCAGCGCTCGGCCGGCGACCTGCGGGCCGGCGGCGAGGTCGGCAGGCAAGCGTACAGCGCCTACGACATGGTCACCGCCGACGGCTCGCTCAGCTGGCTGCCCAGGCCAGAACAGGAGTTACGCCTGGATTACCAGTTTGCGCGCCAGCCGCGCAGTCCACGCCACGACGAGCTGGTGGCCGGCTTCGGCCAGGACGAGCCCTCCTCCGACCTCTTTCTATTCCAGCCGCTGCAACGTTCATTTGCCCATGCCGCGTACTTCGTCGAGCTGCCCGCGAACGCGCTTGTTGAAAGCGTGCAAGCCGACCTCGCGCTGCAGGAGATTCGCGAGAACCGCCGCAGCCGCGACCACGGAAGCGTCATCGAATCCGACGAACGAAACAGAAGCACCCTGCTCGGGATAACGGCCCAGGCCCACTCGACCACCGCCGGTGGCAGCCGCCTGACCTGGGGTGGCGAGTCCTACTTTGACGTGGTGGACTCTGCCCGCGACGCTATCGACACGAGCACCGGCGACAGGCAAGCCGTGACGCCCCGTTTTCCGGACGGCTCACGCATGAACTCCTACGGACTGTACCTGTCGGTGGAGCAAGACCTCGCCCGGGACCTGCTCCTGCGCTGGGGGCTCCGCTACAGCCTGTTCGACATTCACCTGGCCTCCACGAGCAGCAGCGAGGCGGTTGACCTCAAGCCCGACGATCTCACGGGCAGCGTGGGCCTGTCATGGAAAGCCACCCGCTCGCTTCGCGTGGTGGGCAACTTCCAGCGTGGTTTTCGTGCACCCAACATTTTTGATCTCGGCACGCTCGGGCCCCGACCCGGAAACCGCTTCAACGTGCCAGCCACAGATCTCGAACCCGAAGAACTCTACAGCATAGACGCCGGGCTCAAGTTCGCCGACCATCGTGCCCGGGGCGAAGTACTGGTGTTTCACGGCTGGTACCGCGACAAGATCAGCTCGGTACTCACCGGCGAGCAAACGCCGAGCGGCCGCGACATAGTGACCAGCGCCAACGTGGCGTCGGTAAAACTTCTGGGCGTCGAGGCAAACGGCAGCATCGACCTGGGCCGACGACTGGAGCTGCGCGCGGGCCTGGCCTGGGTACGTGGACAACAGGACGACGGCGCCGGCAACCGGCAACCGGCCGATCGCACACCACCCCTGTCAGGAAGCCTGGGCCTGCCCTGGCAACTGGGCGAACAGCTGTGGCTGGAACCATCGCTGCGTTTTGCAGCCCCCCAGGATCGCCTGAGCGACCGCGACCTGGCCGACCCGCGCATCGACCCGGCGGGCAGCGCCGGCTGGGCCACCGTGGAGCTGAGAGCCCGCTGGTTTCCCCGCGCCGACCTTTCGGTCACCGCGGTACTCGAGAACCTGGGCGACGTATCATACCGCGTGCACGGCTCGGGCATGCAGTCGCCCGGATTCAATTTCAGGCTCGCCCTTGACGCGAGCTTTGACTGACCCCGGCCATCGGCAGTAGACTGCTGGCCGTGAAGATGTCGGCCGCTGTTCCGCCTGTGTACCTGGCCCTGGCCTGCGCCGCGGTGATGGGCCTGCTGGCCTGCGCCGAATGCAAGGTCGGCGCGCAGCCGACAACACGCCCCGTTGATAAAACCCTCGCAGTCTTTGCCGCCGACCTGCCCCGCTCTAGCCTCGGCTTGCTCGGCGGGGGACAAGCGCTGAGCATAGACGGCGTAGCCTACTCGCGTGGTCTGCTCAGCGACGAGCAACAGTGGCGGGCGCTGGTCAACAGCGCACGCGGCTCTGACTGGCCGGCGCTGTCCAGCTGGAAACCCCAGCTGGACTGGAGCCGGCAGTCGCTGGCCTGGTTGGCCTTCGACGGGGCCACACGGCAGCTGGTCTTCGAAGAGCTTCGCGAGGAGAATGGCATCTCAAGCCTGGTATTTTCAGCCCGCAGCCTGCGCCGTCCCGACCGCCCCCAAGGCCCGGTTTCGCTGCTGCTGCTGCGCGTCGACGGTGTCGGGGGTCCGAGACCCCGCCTGCTGCTGAAAAAGCCCGACGGCAGCCTCGCCCCCGCCACCGGCGGCCAAAAATGACCCCACCCCCCCGATCGGGTAGCGACCGGCAGATTTTCTGACAAGAAATCGCTTTCCTATGCGCTTTTCCCTTGCCAGCACCACCGGGAGAGGAGTACCTTATCTAGCAGCGCCCCTGGACAACCGTCGGCCATAATCACCCCCTCTGACCGGGGTGTGAGACGCTGCGGCAAGATCGGTGGGTGCCAAGCAGGGGGGTACAGATGAAGGCCAAGCCGCTCACACTCGCTCGCACAAGCGCAGTCGCACTCGCGACAGCGTTGGCTCTTTTTGTACTCCCAAGCCCTGCTGCCGCCCAGGAGATCACCCACGGCCAGGCACTGGCCATGACTAGCTACGACGGCAACCTGCGCGACCTGCCGGTGATAGAAGAATTCGTGCCCGGCCGCTCGGTCATGGAAGGACCCAAGCGGCGCATCTATCCCCGCGGCGAGGGCCCGCTCAACTGGACGACGCTGGATCAGCCCGACCCACTGCTCGCGGTGCAGCAGCGCGCCAGCGCGTCTCTCAAGTTTGGCTCCACGTCGAGGGCGTTCACCACGCCAACCCTCAACTTCGACGGCCAGGGCAACAGCTTTGTCATGCCACCCGACACCGTGGGCGACATAGGACCCACCTACTACATACAGATGATCAACGGCGGCAGCGGCACGCCCTTTATCGTGGTCAACAAGAGCACCGGCGCCACGGTGGCCGGGCCCACCAACCTGCACACATTGTGGTCGGGCAGCGGATCCTGCTCGTCTGGCCGCGGCGACCCCATAGTAAACTACGACCAGCTCGCTAATCGCTGGGTGCTGAGCGAGTTCGCGGGCAGTGGCAACCACCTGTGCGTATACGTCTCCCAGACCTCCGACCCGGTGGCCGGCGGGTGGTACGCCTACGACTTCTCCGTGCCGCAGTTTCCCGACTACCCCAAGTACGGCGTCTGGAACGACGCTTACTACGTCGGCACCAACGAGAACGCCCCCACGGTGTACGCGCTTGACCGCAGCAAGATGCTGGCAGGCGACTCCTCGGCGGCCTACGTCCGCCTGACGGCCGCCCCCCTGTCTGGCTTCGGTTTCCAGATGATGCAGCCGGCCGACGCCGACGGATCCCTGGCACCGCCCGTGGGATCGCCGGGTATGCTCTTTCGCCAGCGCGATGACGAGGTGCACAACGTCGGTTCGAATAACTCGACGGAAGACTACCTGGAAATCTGGAACTTCGACGTAGATTTTTCCAGTCCGGGCAGTTCCACCCTGACCAAGGCCCAGGACATAGCCATGGCCGAGTTCGAGTCGGAGCTGTGCGGTCTGTCGTCGTTCGAATGCGCCCCGCAGCCGGGAACCGCTACCGGCCTCGACCCGCTGCGCGAGGTGGTGATGCACAGGGTGCAGTACCGCAACATGGGCAGCTACGAAGTCATGGTGGGCAACTTCGTCACCGACGTTGCGGGAGGCTCATCGGATCATCACGGCATACGCTGGTTCGAACTCAGGCGCACCACGGGCGCGAGCAACTGGACCCTGCA
Organism: Pseudomonadota bacterium; assembly: GCA_014382245.1. GTDB lineage: Bacteria > Desulfobacterota > Binatia > UBA1149 > UBA1149 > UBA1149. Next base: position 34,831 of record JACNKC010000026.1, read on the forward strand.
CCAGGAAGGTACCTGGGCACCCGACTCGCACCACCGCTGGATGGGCAGCATAGCCATGGACGGCAGCGGCAACATCGCCCTCGGCTACAGCATAAGCAGCAGCACGCTTTTTCCGGGCATGCGCTACGTGGGCCGCACCGCGGGCGACGCGGCGGGCACCATGACGACCGGCGAGATAACGATAGTAGCCGGCAGCACCTCGCAAACCAGCGGTACGCGCTGGGGCGACTACAGTTCGATGAACGTAGACCCGGTAGACGAGTGCACTTTCTGGTACACCAACGAGTATATGCCGGCCAACGGCAGCTGGACTACCCGCATCGCGAGTTTTCGTTTCGACAGCCCTACCTGCACCGGTGGCATAGGTGAGTGCGGTAACGACACGGTAGAGGGCGGCGAGCAATGTGACGGCAGTGATCTCGGGAGCTGCCCGCTGGGCCCCTGCGACCCCGACTGTACCTGCCCCGACCCTGTGTGTGGCAACAATGTCGTCGAGTCCGGCGAAAGCTGCGACGGCAGCCAGCTGGGCTCCTGCGCCCTGGGACCCTGTGACGGTGACTGCACCTGCCCGGACCCGGTCTGCGGCAACGACATAATTGAAGAAGGCGAGGCCTGCGACGGCACCGCAACCGGCGACTGCCCAACGGGCAGCTGTGCCGTGAACTGCCAGTGCCCGGACCCGGTCTGTGGCAACAACGTGGTCGAGACCGGCGAGGAGTGCGACGGCACGCAGGACTCGGCCTGCCCCGGCCAGTGCAACGCCGCCGGAAGCGGGGCCGACGAGTGCCAGTGTCAGTCGACTACGGGCGACTGCTGCGAGGTCAACCAGGAGGGTGAGGCCGGCTGTAGTGACCCGACCATAGAGGCCTGCGTCTGTGCGCTTGACCCGTTCTGCTGTGGTGAAGACCCAATCTCGGGCGGCTGGTGGGATTGGCTCTGCGTCGAACAAGTAGATACCTTTGGCTGTGGAACCTGTGATGGTGGACCAACCACTACTACTACGGTCTCGATTACCACCACTACCACATCTACCACGACTACCGTTCCGGCGGGCGGCCTGCCCGACTGCCCGGCCACCCAATCCGGGGTCTGCGATGGGCCGCTCAGGGGTAGCCTGCTGATCAAGGACAACGGTGGCAGCAGCAAGTTGCTGAAGTGGAAGTGGCTCAAGGGCAGTATCCCGGTGCCGACAGTGTTCGGCGATCCGGTGTTCGGCGATACCGGCCTCGCTACCTGCGTGTACAACACCACGCTCGCCAGCGAGCTGCAGGTGCCCGGCGGTACGGGTTGGAGCTCTAACTCCAAGGGCTTCAAGTACAAGGATACCGCCCTCACCAACGACGGGGTCAAGGTCATAAAATTGCAATCCGGCAATTCGGCCAAGTTGCAGCTGCAGGCCAGGGGCACGTCGACGCCCACGCCCACACCGGCAGGGCCGGGCATAATGTTCGACATGTCAGCCGGCGTCGTCGTACAGATGCACAGCGCCACGGGCAACTGCTGGTCCACGGGTTTTTCCAGCGTGGACGTGAAGAAGAACAGGGCGAACCTGTTCAAGGCCAAAAAGTAGCCCGACGGCGGGGCTTCTCCGGAACACCGGGGGAGCCCTGCCGCGAGAAATTGTTTCCCATTGTGTTCCCCATATTAAGCGATCTGGCGAACGTA
>JACNKC010000128.1 GCA_014382245.1 Pseudomonadota bacterium
ACCAACTACGATCAGCAGCGCCGTACCACCGAAGAAAAACGGCACGTTGAAGCGACTGATCAGTATGGTCGGAAGCACGCACACCAGTGAGACGTAGATCGCCCCGCCGAGGGTGATGCGCGTGAGAATGCGGTCAATGTACTCGGCCGTACGCTTACCCGGCCTGATGCCGGGTATAAAACCACCGGCCTTCTGCATGTTCTCGGCCACGTCGTCGGGCTTGAAAGTGACGGCAGTGTAGAAGAAGCAGAAGAATATAATCGCGGCGACGTAAACGATGTTGTAAAACATGCCGCCCGGCTGCAGGTAGTCCGCCGCTCTCTGGAACGCCGGGTGCTGGACAAACTGGGCAATGGTACCCGGAAAAATGAGCAGCGACGACGCGAAAATCGGGGGAATTACGCCAGCCGTGTTTACCTTTAACGGCAGGTGGGTGCTCTGGCCACCATACATCTTGCGACCGACCACGCGCTTGGCGTATTGCACCGGGATGCGCCTCTGGGCCCGCTCAACGAAGATAATGACGCCGATAACGCCGACCATCATGGCCCCGAGAAAGACCAGCACGAGAACGCCGAGCTCACCCTGCCGGGTAAACTCGAAGGTAGCTCCTATGGCCGAGGGAATCGCCGCGACGATGCCCGCAAATATGATCAGGCTGATGCCGTTGCCTATGCCGCGCTCGCTGATCTGCTCGCCCAGCCACATGATGAAAACCGTGCCCGAACAGAGAGTGAGCATGGTCATCAAGCGAAAACTCCAGCCCGCATCGTACACCACTGAGCCGCCGCCCGGCGTCTGTATCTGCTCAAGGCCCATCGAGATAAACAGTCCCTGCACCAACGCCAATCCGACCGTGCCGTAGCGGGTGTACTGGGTAATCTTGCGTCGGCCCTGCTCGCCTTCCTTCGAAAGACGTTCGAGGTGAGGCACCACGAGGGTCATCAGCTGCAGTATAATAGAAGCCGAAATATAGGGCATTATGCCGAGGGCGAAAATTGAGAACCTCTCCAGCGCGCCGCCGGAGAACAGGTTGACCATGCCGAATACGGTCGCCTGGGCGGCCTTGAAGAACTCGCCCAGTGCTTCGCCGTCGATACCCGGAGTGGGCACCGCAACGCCGAGACGATAGACCGCCAGCATGGCGAGCGTAAACCCGAGACGACGCCTCAGCTCGGGTATGCGCGGAAGGTTCTGTATTCCCTCAAACACCGGCGACTATTCTCCCGCCTCCGAAGGCGAAACAGCCTCAGTGTCAGAATTGGAAGTGCTGCGAGTCTTTTTAGTAGCACCCGTGACAAGCTCTACGCTGCCACCGGCACTCTCGATTGCTGCCCGGGCTGGCTTGGAAAACGCGTCGAGCTTGACGGTGAGGCCGTGCGACAGCTCGCCGTTGGCCAGCACTTTGACCGGCAGGCCCCGCTTGGCGAGTCCCCGTGTCCTGAGCGCCTCGACATCCACTACCGTGCCAGCGTCAAACTCGGCCAGGTCACCAAGCCCGATAACCTGGTAAGCAACCCTGAACGGGTTTTTAAACCCCCGCTTGGGCAGGCGTCGCGAGAGCGGCATCTGGCCGCCTTCAAATCCAGGCGCCACGTTGCCACCGGCCCTCGAGCCCTGGCCCTTGTGCCCGCGTCCAGCAGTCTTGCCGTGTCCCGAACCGGGCCCACGGCCTATCCTTCGGCGTTTTTTCCGCGAACCCGGCGCCGGCTTCATTGAATCGAGCTGCATCGCCTACTCCTCTACCTTCACGAGGTGCAAAACCTTGTTAATCATTCCGCGGACCTCAGGTGTTTCCCTCAGCGCCGCACAGCGGCCACGCCTCGACAAGCCAAGCCCCCTGAGCGTGGCGCGCTGTCGCTTGGTGCAGCCAATAAAGCTACCGGTCATGCGCACCTGGATCATTTTTTCAGAAGAAGACATTGTTCTCTCTCCACCACCGCTCTCAGCGTATGCCTGACAGGACCTTTCCCCGCAGGGCCGCTATATCTTCCGGCTTCACCAACGAAGTGAGCGCGTCCATCGTAGCCCGCACCATGTTCATGGCGTTGTGGGAGCCGAGACACTTGGTGAGAATGTTCTGCACTCCAGCAAGCTCTACGACCGCACGTATACCACCACCGGCTATGACACCGGTTCCCGCGGAGGCCGGTTTCAGAAGCACCTTTCCTGCGCCGCAGTGCCCGGTTACCCCGTAAGGTATGGTGCCGTCCTGTATGGGCACGGTCACCAGGTTTTTCCTGGCCCTTTCAACACCCTTGCGGATAGCCTCGGGTACTTCCTTGGCCTTGCCCAGTCCGAAACCGACCTGACCGTCGCCGTCGCCAACGACCACCAGCGCTGAAAAGCCAAAGCGCCTCCCGCCCTTGACGACCTTGGCAACCCGGTTGATGTAAACAACGCGTTCCTTGAACTCGGTCGCTTCCGCACCGCTTTCCCTGCTCTGAGTCTCTCGCCTGGCCACTTATACTCTTGCTCCTGCTCGAACTTTCACAACTGAAGTCCAGCTTCCCGCGCGCCCTCTGCAACGGCGCGTACACATCCGTGGAATCGATAACCGTTGCGATCAAAAACCACGGCGTCTATCGACAGTTCTTTACATCGCCCCGCGATCTCGCGACCCAGTTCGCCGGCAGTCGCCACCACTGCGCCGAGCTTCTTCCCATCGCCGCCCGACGCCATCGTCGACGCCGAGGCCAGGGTGCGCCCGCTCTCGTCCGATATGATCTGCAGGTAAAGGTGCCTGTTAGACCTGAACACGCACAAGCGCGGACGCTGGTCCGTACCGACTACCCTGCGCCTGACCCTCGCCCGGCGTCGTTGCCTGGCCACTCTTCTTTCTGCTGAATTTCCCAACGCTTCTTTCCTTGCCTACACGGCCCTTGCCTAGGCAGCGGCTGCCTTGCCAGCCTTCCGTCTTACCTGTTCGTCGCTGTAACGTATGCCCTTGCCCTTGTAAGGCTCGGGCGGCCTGAGCGCCCTGATTTCAGCTGCGACCTGGCCGACCTTCTGCCGGCTCGACCCACTGATCGTTATCGTCGTCTGGTCGGCCACCGCGGCTTCTACACCCTCAGGCAGCTGGTAAATGATCGGGTGCGAAAAACCCAGGGTGAGGTGCACAAGGTTCTTCTTGACGTCGGCCCTGTAGCCGACGCCGGTGATCAACAAGACCTTTGAAAACCCGGCAGTAACGCCAACAACCATGTTTTCGACCAGCCGGCGCGCAAGCCCGTGTCCCATGCGCTGCTCTCGACTGTCATCTGCCCGCTCAACAACTACTCCCTCGTCGCCTATGGCAAGCGAAATGCCCCCCGGCATCCTCTCGGACAGCGAGCTCTTGGATCCCTCGACGTTGACAACCTGGCCGTCCACGCTGACCTTTACGCCGTCCGGGACAGCGATCGGATTTCTACCAGTACGAGACAAACTACCAGACCTCGCAGATTACTTCGCCGCCGACGTTTTGCTTGCGGGCTTCGCGGTCCACCAACATGCCCGAAGGCGTGGACAGCACGCTTATGCCAAGACCATTTCTCACCCGCGGAGCCTCGCTGGCCCCCGAGTAAACCCTCAGGCTCGGCCTGCTCACGCGGCGTACACCGGTAATCGCGGGCGTGCCCTCTTCGTTGTAGCGAAGGGTGATAAGAATCGTGCGCGTTACACCCTCGCCCTCGGCTACGGCCTGGTTAATGTATCCCTCGTCCACCAGCAGGGTAGCCAGTCGCTCCTTGAAGCTGGACCAGGGGATCGCGACCTCGGCGTGGCCCGCCCTGACGGCGTTGCGCACCCTGGTGAGGAAATCGGCTATAGGATCACTCATCGACATCGTACGTTTTCCTCTTTACCAGCTGGCCTTTATTACGCCCGGCACCAAGCCCTCGAGGGCCAACGTGCGCAGGCATATCCTGCACAGCCGAAACCGCCGGTACACGCTGCGCGGACGCCCACACTGCTGGCAACGGGTGTAACCGCGCACGCTGAACTTGGGCTTCCTTTTCGCCTTGGCGATCATTGACTTCTTCGCCACTTAAAATCTCTCCTCCATATCAACTAACCCTCGGCCCTCGGGCCAGACTCGCTTAATCTCTCAGCGGAAGCCCAAAGTGCTTCAGCAATGACCGGCCTTCATTGTCGTCGACCGCCGTAGTCACCAGGCTCACGCTCATTCCCTTGGTGACGTCAACCCTGTCGAGGTCCACTTCCGGAAAAATAGAGTGATCCCTCAAACCTATCGTGTAGTTTCCGCAGCCATCGAAAGCCTTGGGGTTAAGACCCCGGAAATCACGAACCCTGGGAAGGGCGACATTTATCAAGCGATCCAGGAACTCGTACATCCGCGCGCGACGCAAGGTCACGGTGACACCAATGGGCATGCCTTCCCTGAGTTTGAAATTGGCGATGGACTTACGGGCCTTGGTCACCAGGGGCTTCTGGCCGGCAATGAGACCAAGCTCGGTAACCGCGTCCTCGATGATCTTGGGATTGGCAACAGCAGCACCCAGCCCGATATTGAGCACTACCCTGTCCATCTTCGGCACCCGCATGACGGACTTTACCCCGAGCTCCTCTTTGAGCTGGGCGACAATCTCGTCTTCGAATTGAACCTGTAATCTAGGCTTGTTGGTCTTCTCGCTCATCGTCCGCTCGACTCCCTCACGAACCAGCCAGGAGCTCACCGCTCCTGCGCGCAACCCGGGCCCGTGCGCCGTCCTTGAGCTGGGTCCGGCCAACCCGGGTCGGCTTGTTTGTCTTGGGGCAGATCGGCATGACGTTGGACGCGTGCACGGGAGCTTCCTTCTCTACGATACCGCCCGGCTGTTGCGGCCCGCTGGCCTTGCTGTGCCGCTTTACCATGTTGATGCGCTCCACCAACACGCGCTCGCCGTCACCAAAAACCTTGACGATTTTACCCGTCTTTCCTCGGTCTTTGCCGGTCGTTACCAGCACCGAATCACCTTTTTTTAATCTCGACTTAGCCATCACCCTGTTCTGCTTAAAGCACCTCCGGTGCCAGCGACACGATCTTCATAAACCGCCGTGCCCTCAGCTCCCTGGCCACGGGGCCAAAAATTCTCGTCCCGACCGGTTCGCCCTGGTTGTCCAGTATGACCGCCGAATTTGTATCAAACTTGATATATGAGCCGTCGGCGCGACCCATTTCCTTGGCCACGCGCACGACGACGGCCTTGACAACGTCCCCCTTGGAAACCTTGCCCCCGGGTATCGCCTCCTTGACGGTCACGACGATGACATCGCCGACCCGCGCGTAGCGACGACGGCTACCACCAAGCACCTTTATACAAAGCACGCGGCGAGCACCCGAATTATCAGCTACGTCCAGTACGCTCTCAGCCCCGATCATGACTCTTCTGTTTCCGTTGTCCCTTGCTCGGCAGATCCCGCGGTGTCGATCGGTCCGGTACCCTCTTGGACCGAACGTTCAATCACCTCGCGCAAACGCCAGCGCTTGTTCCTGCTCAACGGGCGGCTCTCGGCAATCAAGACCCGGTCCCCCTCTCGACAGGTGTTTTCTTCGTCGTGCACCATGAAACGCTTCGAGCGTTGTATGTACTTGTGGTAACGCCGGTGTTTGAACCGCCTCTTGATCACCACCACCACGGTTTTGTCCATGGCTGCGCTCACAACCACGCCCTCGCGTGTGCGATGCCTCTGCCGGCCCGTCGTCTCAGCCAACGCCTGCGTCTCTGTCTTTTCCTGCTCAGGCATTGCCCTGCCCTCCCGTTTCGCCAACGCGTTCGTTAAGTACCGTGAGCACCCTCGCCAGGTCGCGGCGCAGGGTGCCCGGAAGCGCCGTTTTCTCCAACCGACGCGAGTACCGCTGCATGTTGACCTTGGCTATTTCTCCGCGAATCTCATCGGCCTTGCCGGCCAGCTCCGCGTCGCTCATTTTCCTGAAATCAGCTGCCCTCATGGATTTCCTCCCGAATGCAGAAGCGGGTAGCAACCGACAGCTTATGGCCGGCCAGCCTCATCGCTTCACGTGCCAGTTCGGGACTCACGCCCTCGAGCTCAAAAAGCATCCGTCCCGGTTTTACCTGGCATACCCAGCCTTCCGGAGAACCCTTGCCCTTACCCATGCGAACCTCGGCAGGCTTGCTCGTGTAGGGGATGTCCGGAAAGATTCGTATCCATACACGCCCTCCACGTTTCACGTGGCGGGTTATAGCAATACGCGCGGCTTCTATCTGCCTTGCAGATATTCTTGCCGTGCCCGTAGACTTAAGCCCGTAGTCGCCAAAGGCCAGCGTGTTGCCACGCCAGGAAAGCCCCTTATCGCGGCCCTTGCCTTTCTGCATCTTGCGGTACTTGGTTTTCTTAGGAGCAAGCATCGTTCAGACCCCACCCGGGTTTCCGTTGCTATCGCCGGTGCCGGGAGACTTCTCACCCCGGTAGACCCATACCTTGACGCCAATAACGCCGAAGGTCGTGCGAGCCTCGGTAAATCCATATTGCACGTCTGCGCGCAGGGTATGCAGCGGAACGCGACCATCGCGGTACCACTCGGTGCGGGCAATATCGTGGCCACCCAGGCGCCCGCCCGACTGCACCCTTATGCCGCCGGCACCCATTCTCATGGCCCGCGAAACGCTTTCTTTCATGGCGCGCCGGAACATGACCCGTCTCTCGAGCTGCATTGCTATATTCTCCGCCACCAGCTGGGCGTCAAGGTCCGGCTTGCGAATCTCGTGGATCTCGATGAAGCTTTCCTTTCCCGCAATCGAAACGAGGTCCTTCTTGAGCTTCTCGATCTCGGCACCCTTCTTACCGATCACGATGCCAGGCCTCGCGGTAAAAATGTTTACCTTTACCTTGTCAGCCGCCCGCTGGATCTCGATGCGCGAAACGCCGGCAAAGCGAAGCTGCTTGCGCAAAAACTTTCGTATCTCCAGGTCCTGGTGCAGCAGCTCGGCGTAATCCTTGTCCGCGTACCACCGGGAATCCCACGTCTCGGTGTAACCGAGCCTGAAGCCCTTAGGATGTGTTTTCTGTCCCACTCTATTTCCTGTTTGTCACGGTTCCAGCTGAACCGCGGACTTTTCAGCCCTGTTCGTCCACCACCACTGTTATGTGGCTCGTTCTCTTGGCAATCGGTGTCGCCCTTCCCTGGGCACGGGGGCGCCAGCGCCAGTTTATGGGCCCACCGTCTACCCAGGCCCGCTTCACCACGAGCTGGTCGACATCCACGTTCTGGGTGTCGCGGGCGTTGGCTATGGCTGAACGCAAGGTATCAGCAACAAGCGCCCCGGCCTTCTTCTCACTCAGGTCAAGAATCGCAAGGGCATCGGAAACCGGCAACCCGCGAACCTGGTCCACCACCAGCCTCGCCTTGCGCGGCGACAACTTGGCGTAACGTAGTACGCAACGAGCCTCCACCTACCTGACCTCTCCCTTCCTCGTACCGGTGTGTCCGCGATAAGTCCGGGTCGGCGAAAATTCTCCTAGCTTGTGCCCGACCATATCCTCCGAGATCATTACCGGTATAAACTGCCTGCCGTTG
>JACNKC010000021.1 GCA_014382245.1 Pseudomonadota bacterium
GGGTAACCGTCAATGCACCGATGAGCGGCGGAGGTCCTGCGGGCACCGTCGTCGTAGACGTAGACGTAGACGTAGACGTAGACGTGGTTACAAGGGGATCCTGGTTGGGGTATCCGTCGCCGCAGAGGTTGACGGTACAATCGTTCAGGCAGGAGTCGCTGTTCGACACGTTGCCATCGTCGCACTGCTCACCAGCCTGCAATACACCGTTGCCGCAGTACTCGGTAAGACAGTTCGAATCGCAACCATCAGCGTTCGATAGGTTGGCGTCATCGCACTGCTCGCCACTGTCAACCACGCCGTCACCGCACCAAGGCAGCGTGCAATCGTTGCGGCAGGCATCGGCAACGAGATCGCTGTTGGAACTACCGTCGTCGCACTGCTCCAAGCCCAGGCTGGCTGGCAGCAATCGCGAACGCATTCTTCCAGCCCGCCGATTGGCTGCTGCGGCTACCCGCCGACTCGACGTCGTCACAGTCAGGCACACATCGTCAGCATCGGCCGACGGATGGCAGCCACCCGTCGTCGAGCTCACCACGACCGCAACGTTGGCCGTGATATCGGTAAACGCAGTGTCCGTGGCTTCGGTTATGGTCAGCGTGTAGTCACCGGCAACTGACGCTCCGGTGGCCGAACACCAGACGTATACGAGCCCGGACGATGCGTCGATGCCCTCAGCATCGATCGCACCGATGGTGGCGACGGTGCCTGCTATGCCGGTGGCAACCGAAGGTGCAGGACCCAGAAGAGCGTCAAGGGATGCTCCGCAAGTGCTGATGGTCGCGCCGGCAGTGAAGTCCAGGGTAACCGTCAATGCACCGATGAGCGGCGGAGGTCCAGCAGGCACGGTCGTAGACGTAGACGTCGAAGTAGAAGTGGACGTAGACGTAGACGTGGTCGTAGCTGCTGCCACTGTGGTAGTGGTCGTTGTGCCGCAGCTGCCGGGCAGCTCTGCCCCCACCACTACGCTCACCGACGGCGTGGAACTCAGAGCCGTAAAATCCGGGGCCACGGCCTCGGTAACGATGACAGTAAAGTCGCCAGCAGTCGGTTGGCTGCCGTTGAAGGTGCAGGTAGCCAGGTTTACCGGGCCGGTCCCGCCGCCGGTCGATAAGAACCCGGCCGTAATGATGCGGTTGGGATCGTCGTCGTTGAAAGCGCTCAAGCCAACACCGGCAAGGAGGGCGTCAGTGGCCATCGCACACTGCACGTCAGATCCAACACCGACCATTTCGCCCGAAGCCGTTGAGTAGTCGAGCGTGAAAGTCAGGCTGCCAAAAGTAACCGTATCGTCCAGTCGCAACGAAAGCTCCCAGTCGCATATATCAGTCGGAAGGGTCGTGCTGGTCGTAGCCGGCGAAAACGTGGTGGTCGTGGTCGCAGGCGACCCCGGCTCGACGTTGGGGAAGCCGTCGCCGCAGACGTTGAGCGTGCAGTCGTTCAGGCAGGAGTCCAGGTTCGACAAATTGCCATCGTCGCACTCCTCGCCAAGCTCGACCAGCGTGTTGCCGCAGACGGCGGCTTCAGACACGAGGGGAAGTCCGATCAGCAGTGATACAGCTAGAACCAACACGACAGCGCCTGACAAACTCAAGCCCTTGGGTTCACAAGTAAGACCGCCCATCACGTTTCCCCCCGGGGACAGCGGCGGCTGGATCATCCGGCCGCCCGACTTCTTAACGGCCGACGTGGCTCCAAACTGCCGACCCTGTATTAATCAAATTTTCTACCAGCCATTGGACTCCAACCCTGTCCCCGTTCAATAAAAGCTGGGACAGTTACGCACAGAGCCACTTAGCCAGGGCAACGGCAGCATATCCATGCTCCTGGGCGTGCAGTAAACGCACGGGCGAAGCGCCCTGTGCCGAAACACGCCCTTGGCGCGAACCCGCCGCTCGCGTTATACAGGTGGCGATGAATTATGTGCCCACAGGGAACCCGCGCACCCGGGGTGCCGCTGCCGGCCGCGCGCTGGGCCTGCTGGCCCTGGTCACGGCCCTGCTCGTGCTCGGCCTGTGGTTGTGGGGCCGTTACGTTTTTACGCCCGAATGGGTCGACAGCAATGTCTTTGCGCCCCTCGAACAACGCTGGCAACGCGATCTTTCGGTGGAGAAGGTCGCACTGCGAAGCGACGGCTTGCTGCTGGGCGGACTTGTTATCGGCGAGCACGCCGATTTTGCCGACAGTGAAGGGGACGTATTCGCGTACTCATCGCAGGTTGAACTGCGCATAGACTGGGCCGAGCTGCTCGACGGAAAGCTGCACGTGAGCCGGGTAGACCTGCGGGAGCCCACCGTCTACCTGCGCAGAGCCGCTGACGGACGACTCAACGCTTCTTCGCTTGTCGCCATGCTCACCGACGGCACGCAGCCCGGCGATGACAACGACGACCCCGAGGACGCCGAGCCGCTGAAAATCACTCTCAACATGAAGCACGGCGTGGTTGAGTACGGCGACCTGCTGGCGCAGGACATAGAGGCGCAACTTCGCATTTCAGGAGACCGGGTGAAACTCACCGAGCTGAGCCTGGAGACCGCCGACGGCACGCTGACGGCAAGTGGCGAGGCCGACCTCGGCGACTCACCCCCTTCGCTGGGCGTGGGCGTGTGGGCCGAGGAGATCGACCTCAAGATTCTTGCAGAGGCCTTGGACCTGCCCATCCGCCTGAGGGGGGAGCTCTCCCTGGAAGCCAACTTCGCTATGGCCGACCCGCGTTCTTCTAAACAGCGGCAAGTCGAGGGCAAAGAAGCACACTGGGCCGAGCTGCTGCAGGGCCGCGGCAGGTTCAACATCGACAAGGGCCGGGTCGAGGGCTCCGAGCTGCTCAACACCATAGCCTCGCTCACCGGACTTGGCGGGCTCACTTCGTTGCCGCTGAACAAATCCGGGGGCGAACTCATCGTGACCTCGGGCAGCGTGAGCAGCGAGCGTATCGTTCTGGGAGGCGAGAGCGAACGCGTGCTCTTGATGGGTGCGGTAGACCTGGCCGGCGACTGGGACGTCGAGGCCTGGGCGGGCGCCAACGACGAGGACGACAAGCTCGACCTGCCCTCCTGGGTACGCCCGCTGATGCGCTGCGAGATCGAGCAGATCGAAGACGACTCCGATCCCGCCGGCAGCCGCACGCTACGCTGGAAGTACGTGCCCTTCGCGATGACCGGGAGCGTTAGCGAGCCCCGGGTCGCGTTTCCGCGACGCGCTTTCACCCCCACGGCTCTGCTCGCCACCCTTCTCAGCGACGGCAGCTGCGATCAGCCGCCCGGTAGCAAGAGCGGCGCCTCGGGAATCAACGACATCGGCAACGACGCGGCCCGCGCGCTGCGCAACGGCATCGATAGTATCCTGGGCGACGGTGCCGACTGCGTCCCCATTCCCTTCATCCGCGACTGCCCGGCTGGTTAAGCGCCGCGTGGCGCCCCGCGACCAAACCGAACAGGCCGACAAAGCGGCGAGGGGCAGGCTGGCCCCCTCGCCCACCGGCCCACTTCACCTGGGCAACGCCGCCGCCTTGCTCCTGGCCTGGCTGTCGTTGCGCTCATCGGGCGGCACCCTCGTGTACAGGACCGAGGATCTCGACAGCGGCAGGGTCGTGCCCGGCATGGCCGACCAGCAACGCCGAGAGCTCGAGTGGCTGGGGCTGGACTGGGATGAAGACGACACCCTCGGCGGTAGGCACGGCCCCTACCTGCAATCGCTGCGCGGCCAGCGTTACGAAGCGGCGTTGCGACGGCTCGACGCGGCGGGCCTGCTGTTTCCCTGCGCGTTGTCGCGTCGCGACCTTGCCGGTATCGCTTCTGCGGGCAGTGCCGCCGGTGATAGCGCGGCGGGTGATAGTGCGGCGGGTGATAGTGCGGCGGGTGCCTACCCCGCGCGGCTGCGCCCCGACCACAACGAACCCGGTTGGCTCGAAGGCATTCTCTCAGGCGAAGACCGCGACAACTCGGTGCGCCTGTGCGTACAGAACGAAGTGATGAACTTCGACGACCTCGTCCTCGGTCCCCAGGGCGACAACCCGGCATTGGCTAGTGGCGATTTTGTTCTGCGCCGCCGCGACTCGCTGTTCGCCTACCAGTTGGCGGTAGTTGTAGACGACATCGAGATGGGCATCACCGAGGTAGTGCGGGGTGCTGACCTGCTCGCTTCCACCGCTGGCCAGCTGCAATTGTGGCACGCACTCTCGGACCGCGAGCCGAGTTGGGCCCACCTGCCGTTGCTGCTCAACGACGCGGGCGTAAAGCTTTCAAAGCGCGATGGCGGGCTCGAGCTGGCCAGCCTGCGCGAGGCCGGCGTGTCACCCGAACGGCTCGTGGGTTGGCTGGCGGGTGCGCTGGGGCTGCGACCATCGGCGGAGGCTTGCCGGCCGGCAGAACTGCTCAACGATTTTTCACTGCGATCCCTGGTCCGCCATAACATAAGCGTGAGCAACGCTGCGATGAACGAATTGCGGGCTGTTTCTTAACAGCAATGTCATTGCCCGGCTGGTCCCCGCGGGTGCATACTGCAACCCGTGACGAGCTCTTCTCACAATAGTGTCTCCAACAGCAAGCGCCACTACGGTGGCTGGACTCTGCTCGAACTGCTCGCGTCGATGACCCTGCTTTCATTGGCGGCGGTAGCTGTCACCGCCAGCTCGCTCAAGCTGTCGTCCGCCGCCGCTTTGTCGACTGCGCGCACGGTCGCCCTGCGCGCGGCCACTGACGCTCGGCGTCTCGCCTATCTCGAATCCCGCTGGTTCGACCTCGAGATCACACCCGGCATGACCGAGCTCGTGGTGAGTGACGGACTGCTGCACCACGACGCCTACCCACTGCCTGCCGGCGTCTCTGTTCTGTCTGCGCCCACCCGCGGCTACGTGCGCTTCCAGGCGGGTGGCTTTGCCGACAACTCCACCATGGTGCTGGCAGGACAGCGCGGTGGCACAGTGAAGCTGGTGATAAACCAGCGGGGGTTGGTGCATTGAAAGCAGCGTCGACGGCACCCCCGGGAAGCTCGCTGTTTGAGTGCATGGCAGCGCTGGCACTGGCCTCGTTGCTGGCCGGTCCAATGGTGGGCCTGGCGCGCTCGGCCGCCTTGTCCTTGTCTCTCACCCGGGCGGGCAGCGCCGCTCTTGACGCCGCCCGCAACAAGCTCGACCTCATGCTCGCGGCTCCCTGCGGGCCGGTGCTCGGCTGCCCCGCTGGTCTTGATTGCTCGCGCAGCTTGAGCCCCGGCCCGGGTGCACTCACCGTGGCCACGGTCACCGTGCAGTCGGGCCCATACCAGGCCAGGCTGGCCGCCTTGCTGCCGGCCTGCGAAACGCAACCTTGAGCAGCAGCCTGATGGAGAGTGCCGCCGTGCTCGGTCTCGAAACAGCCCTGCTGGTTTCTCTCGCGGCCATCATGCTGTCGGGGCTCGCGGTGCTGAACGACGGTGAACGGGCGAGCGCCGATCTCCTGCGCCACCGGCAGGTGGAACGATTGCTTGCCGGTAGTTTCGAGCGCTGTGCCACCGGTCCCGGCGTGGTCGTGGAGGCGCTGTCGGACAAGGTCGTGCTTGCCTGCGACAGCGACGGAGACGGCGAGGTCGACCTGCACAGCTCGGAACTCACCACGCTGGCCGTTCGCGGAAGTGGTTCACAGCGGAGACTGGCGCAACAGTTCGGTGGCCAATCGCGCACCCTGGTCAAAGGCCTGCCGGTTGGCTCGGCGTTTTCTTACTACGACCAGTCAGGTGGCATCTCGAGCTCGGCCTTCAACAGCAGGGCAGTGGCGGTGCCCACGGCGGCGGGCCTGTTGATGTTCGCACTACCCGAGACGGCTGAAAACAGCGGTGGCTGAACACCGTCCACAAGGCGGCGCTGTATCTATTGAGCGCCGGCCACAAGGCGGCGCTGTATCTATTGAGCGCCGGCCACAAGGCGGCGCTGTACTCATGGCCACCCTGTTGCTGTGCCTCGCCACGCTGTCGCTCGTCGTGGCACTGGCCGGGCTCTCGCGGGAACTGGTCGTCGAGCTGCAGGCGCGCAGCGACTCGCTTTGCGCCCGTTACGCAGCCCGCGCCGCCATCACCCTGGCGATGGCTGGCGCTGACTCGAGCTTGGCGGCCTCACTGCTGGGCCAACCGGTGAGTTGGACCAGCGCAGCCCTGCTGCCCCTGCCTGCAGGAGCATGCGTGCTCGAAGGGATGGGCCGCTGCGGCGGGGCCAGCAGGCTGCTCGTTCAGCGCGACCACGGGCTTAGCTGCCCACCCTGACGCACCCGGGAAGGCCAGGAGCTCGTGGCCGCGGTTGCGATTTCGTAAACGGGGCATAATCATCGCGGCCGATGGCAGCCCTTGTGACACTGGAAGGCATCGAGGGCTGCGGCAAGTCTACCCAGGCGGGCCTGCTCACGGCGCACCTTGAAGACCGCGGCCTCGACGCCGTTCTCACCTGCGAGCCGGGTGGCACGCGGGTTACCGCCGAGATCCGGCGCCTGTTGGCCGACCCCACTTCCGAGTTGGACCCGCGGACCGAACTCCTGCTCTTCCTCGCCGATCGTGCCCAGCACGTGACCGAGGTCATACGACCGGCGCTCGAACGCGGAGCCGTGGTGATCTGCGACCGCTACAGCGACTCCACTATAGCCTACCAGTGCCACGGCCGCGGTCACGAGCGCGCCCTGGTCGACGAACTCAACGCCTGGGCGGCGGGCCAACTGGTACCGGATCTCACGCTGTGGATAGACTGCGAAATAGAGATCGGCCTCGAGCGCGCCCGCGTTCACAGCGGCGGGCCGGGCGACCGCTTCGAGGCCGAGCCAACGGCTTTTCACCAGCGGGTGCGAGCCGGCTTTGCCGGCTGCTGCAAGGACGAACCCGAACGCGTGCGCCGCATTGACGGCAACCGCGACCAGGCGAGTGTTACAGCGTCGGTGCTGGCGACGGTGGACGAGTTTCTCGCTTCACAATCTGGGGCAGCTCGATGAGCGCTGCCGATCTTTCGCCGCTACAGGGTCACGGCCAGCAACTCGACAAGCTCCGACGGCTGGTGCCGCGGCACGGCGAGGGCGAACGACGCCACCACCACGCGTTCATTTTCTGCGGGCCCATGGGCACCGGCAAGTTCAAGGCCGCGTTGTGGCTGGCCGCGCGGCTCAAGTGCGAGCAACCCGGGAACTGCCGCGGACTGTTTGAAGAAGGCGCCGGCCAGCTGTGCGATCGCTGCGGACAGTTGGCCGCGGGCAGTCACCCGGACCTCGTGGTGGTCGAGCCCATGGAAGAGGGCAAAGCCATTTATCTCGCCCAGATCGTTCCGCGCAAGAAACCCGAAGTTCCCCAGCGGCCGCTAGTGACCACGCTGGCCACGAGGCCACTGCGGCCCGGGCCGCGCGTGGCCATCATCCGCGACGCCGAGCTGCTCAGGGTCGAAGCGCAGAACGCCATGCTAAAACTGCTCGAAGAACCGCCGGGCGATTGCGTCCTCGTGCTGGTGACCGCCAACCCCACTGCCCTGCTGCCCACCGTGCGCTCGCGCTGCCAGTTTGTTCGTTTCGGCCTGCTCGACGACGACGAACTCGGACGGGTGATGGCCGCGCAGGGCATCGACAGCAAGCGCTCAGCCGAGATCGCCATGCTGGCCGGCGGCCGGGCCGACCTCGCGTTGTCTACCGACGAACGCGCCATCGATGAAAGGCTCAAGCTGGTAAGCAGCTGGGAAAAGCTGCTCGCCGATCCCCTGCTCCCCTTGGAACCGCTGGTGCGGCAGCTCGCCGGCAAACCGGGCAAGGACAGCAGCACGCCCGAACGCAAGCGCCGAATGAAACTGCTCGCCGAGTGGCAACTGGCCAAGGCGAGGACCGCCCTGGGGCAGTCGCGGCCGCAGGGCAACAGCGAGCTCGACCGACTACTGGCCAACGCGGCCGCGGCACGCAGCCCGCGCCGACTGGTGCACGATTCGCTGACCATGAACTCCTGCACGCTGGCGCTGGGCCGCAACGCCAACGCCAAACTGGCCATCCGTGATGCCCTGTTGCATATAAGGGGCTGAGCGCAACACCCTCGTCATGACAGGCAAGCCTTCCACCATCGAACTCACCACCCCGCTTTACTACGTGAACGCGGAGCCTCACCTCGGGCACACCTACACCACGGTAATCGTAGACACGCTGGCTCGCTTTCATCGTTCGATGGGCAGGGAGGTGTTCTTTCTGACCGGCACCGACGAGCACGGCGACAAGATAGCCCGCGCGGCTGAAGCCGCTGGCTGTGAGCCACGTGAGTACGCCGACCGCGTGTCGGATATTTTCAGGTCAACCTGGGACGAATGCTCGATAAGCTACGACCACTTCGTGCGCACCACCGACTCCTACCACGTGGATTTCGTGCGCGAGGTACTCACGCGCGTCAACGACGCCGGCGATATCTACTTTGACAGCTACGGCGGCAACTACTGCACCGGCTGCGAGCGCTTCTACACCGACCGCGAGCTGGTGGACGGCAAGTGCCCCGACCACGAGCTGGAGCCCGAGTGGATAGAAGAGCAAAACTATTTCTTCAAGCTGTCGGCTTACCAGCAGCGCCTGCTCGACCACCTGCACGACAACCCCGACTTCATCCGACCCGAGGGCTACCGCAACGAGGTGCTCTCCCTGCTGGGCGAACCACTCGAAGACCTTTGCATTTCGCGCCCGACGAGTCGCCTGGACTGGGGCATCCCGCTGCCCTTTGACGACGACTACGTAACCTACGTGTGGTTCGACGCCTTGCTCAACTACCGCGCGGCGCTCGAGTTCGCGCGCGGCGACAAGGCCGACAAGTTCTGGCAGAACGCCAACCACTTCATAGCCAAGGACATACTCAAGCCGCACGCGGTGTTCTGGCCGGCCATGCTGATGGCCGCCGGGCTGCCGCTGTACGATCGGCTCAACGTACACGGCTACTGGAACATGGGCGAGAGCAAGATGTCCAAGTCGCTGGGCAACGTGATACGTCCGCTGGAAATGAAAGAGCGCTTCGGGCTCGACAGCTTTCGTTACTTCCTCCTGCGCGAGATGTCGTTTGGTTCCGACTCCAGCTTTACCGAGGACGCCTTCGTGCGGCGCTTCAACGGCGACCTCTCCAACGGGCTGGGCAACCTCGTGAGCCGGGTGCTGTCGATGCAGAACAAGTACTTCGACGGCCTGCTGCAGGCGCCGGCCGACGAAGACACATCGGCTGAAGACACGGCTGCCGACGCGACAGTGCACGCGGCTTTTGAAAAAGCCGAGCAGAGAGTGCCCGAGTTGCTCGAGGGGCTGTCTTTCCACCTCGCGCTCGAAGAAGCCTGGCACGCTCTTGCCGCCTGCGACAAGTACATAGTCGATACGGCGCCCTTCAAGCTCTACAAGGACGAGAGCAAGCACGGGCGGGTGGGCGAGATACTGCTGCTCTTGTGCGAAGCCCTGCTGCACGCGGCCCGACTGCTGGCGCCCTTCATGCCCGACAGCTCAGCGGCTATCTCCAGGCTGCTCAACACCGAGCCGGTAGAGATGGCCGAGCCGCCGCCTGCCTGGGGTACAGCCTTTGAGCCCGGCCACCGCGTGGGCAAGCCCGAGCCGCTGTTTCCTCGCATAGAGATCGACAAGCAGTGACGCCCGCCATCATTGACACCCACTGCCATCTTTCCGACGGCAAGTTCAGCGACGACGTCGACGAGGTAATCGAGCGCGCCGTGGCCGCGGGCGTTACCCGCATGGTGGCCGTAGGTGGCGGCGGCCCCATTGAAGATAGCAGGCGCAGCGCCGAAATGACCGAGCGCTACGACTGCCTGCGCTCCACGGCCGGTATTCATCCGCACGACGCGGCGTCGGTCGACCAGGCCACGATCGATGAGCTGGAGGAACTGCTCGCCCGGCCGACCGTGGTGGCGGTGGGCGAAACCGGGCTCGATTATTACTACGACAACTCCCCCCGCGACCTCCAGCGCGAGGCACTGGCCCGCCACCTGCAGTTGGCCCAGCAGTGCTCGTTGCCGATTGTGCTGCACTGCCGGGACGCGCACGAAGATCTCCGCGACGTGATCGAAGCCGAGGGCGTACCTGCCGCGGGCGGCGTTGTGCACTGCTTTACCGGTAACTACCAGGAGGCCTGTTGGTACCTCGACCACGGGCTGCTGATTTCGTTCACCGGCATAATCTCGTTTCGCAACGCCGGCGAACTGCGGGACGTGGCCGCACGGGTTCCGCTCGACAGCATGATGCTCGAGACCGACTCACCCTACCTCGCTCCCGAGCCCAAGCGTGGAAAGCGCAACGAGCCTGGCTACGTGGTGCACGTGGCGAAGGCGATGGCACGCACACGCAATTGCAGCCTCGAAGAAGTAGCCCGGGCCACCACCGCCAACGCCGAGAAAATGTTTTTCTCCTGAGGCTCAGCCGGATTGGTCGACCGATCCACGGCGAGCACGCAACAGCACGGCCGCCGCCAGTACAGCCGCGGCCAGCATCAGCCCCTGGGCCATGGCCGTTTCGAGATCGGGGGACATGCCCAGCAGCGAAAACTCCGGCCACCAGCCCACCGGTGTGAGCGCCATGACTCCGCCTTCCTGCAACTCGGTTATGCCCGCGCCTGCAAAACGAAAGGCCAGCAGGTAGAGCAGGCTGCCGGTGGCCGAAAAGAACGGCCGAAGGGGCACGCGGACGCCCAGCTTGAAGACCCCGAGGTACAACAGGAAGAGCAGCAGGCTGCCGACCCCGAAGCCTCCCGACACGGCCATCACCTGGCCACCGTCGGCCAGCAGGGCACGGTAGAACAACACCGTCTCGAAACCCTCGCGATAAACGGCAAGGAACGCGATCCCGGCCATGGTCCAGCGCGAACCGGCGCCCAGCGCGCGGTCGACCTGCCCCTGTATGTAGCGCTGCCAGCGGTCGGCCTCTGCTCGCGACAACAACCAGTAGCTCACGCTGAACAGCACCAGGGCCGCGAGTAACATGGTGACACCCTCGATGAGTTCGCCGGCCAGGCCGACCCCTCCAAGCAGCCACTGGGCCGCGGCCGCGGTGGCGATGCTGAGCAGCACGCCCACCGCCGCTCCCTCGAACAGCCAACGCCGGGCGATCATGTGTCCGCCACGCGACAGGTAGGTCGCAAGCGCGGCGATCACGAGTATCGCCTCCAGGCCTTCCCTGAGTATGATCACCAGCGAAGCGAAGAAGGCCGAGGCCGAGCTGGCGGTGGCTCCCAATAGGACAGCCGCTGCCTCCAGGTCCCGGTCTATCGAATCAAAGTCTGCTTCGCGTCCGGACAGCAGGTCCGCGCGGGCACGGGCAAAGCGTTTCTCCAGGGTACCGGCCAACGCAGAATCGCGGGTGGCGATAAGTTTCTCGGCCTGCTCAAAAACCATGTAGGCCTGCAGCATGACGGCCGCGGCGCCAGCCGAATCGTCCTCGGCCATCGCTCTCGCCCGCTCCACCAGTTGGAAGACCTCGTCGAGCTCGTTCGAGTTGGTTTCGGCGGCCCCTACCCCCAAGCCGGCACGCAAGGACTCGTCGAGTCGGCGGGCAGCAGCAGCCACCTGTCCCTCTGCCCGCTGCGAATAAACTGCCTCGGTGAGCTCCTGCAGCAAAGCGGCCACGGCATCGCTGTCCGCCTCGGTGAGAACGTCGCCCAAGGCGTCAATATCGGCGGCGACCGTGGCCAGGAAGATACGCGCTTCACCATACTCAAGCTTGTTGACTACCTCGCCGTCGCGGACTCCGTCGTTGTACTCCTCTACAACCAGCTCCAGGGCCGACAAGAGGTGACGCGGATCTACTTCGCGCTGCTCATCGGCCGCAGCGCCGCTATCGGCCGAAGCCAGGCGTGCAGCGACCAGCAGCGAGTCCGCTGCGCTGCCGTCGTCATCGCCGTGGACTCTCGAGCTCTCGAGTGCCTCCAGCAGGCGACGATCAGACAGGCCCGCAGTCGCCATCGGGTCGGACAGGTCCAGGGCCTTACCGTCACCGTGGCAGCCATCGCAGTTTGCGAGATCGCCGCCAGCTGTTCGGCTATTGCCCGCGGCCGCCTCAACAATCCCCGGTCGCGATTTCAAGGTCCACAGGAACCACACGATATCCCAGCGCTCCTGGACGGTGAGCACGTGGTCCCAGGCCGGCATGGCAGTGCCCGGCAGGCCCATGCCCATCACCTGGAAAAACTCCTCGGGCGTCTCGTCGAGCAGCTCCGAGCCGGCGGTAAAATCGACCGGCCGCGGGCCAACTACCTGGTCAGCCAGCGGGCCATGGCCATCGCCCTGCTCGCCGTGACACGAGGTGCAGTAGCGCAGGTAAAGCGTACGCCCCCGCTGCGGCGAGGGCCTGTCCGATGGAGCCTGGACCCCCACCCCCTCGGCGTGAACACCAACCCACTGCTCGTAAGCCCTGGTCAGCTCCTCGACCGCTGCGCGGCCCTCTGCCAGCGCAATGACAGCGTCAAGCTCGGGCGACGGAGAGGAATCGGCGAGCAAGGAGAACAGCGCCATCGCGGTTGCCAATTCGTCGGGATCGACCACCTCGCCACCGCGTACACCCTCTCCGTATTCCTGCACGGCCACGCGCAACATGCCCAGCTGCCGGGCCCGGTCGGGCTCGCCCATGTCGAGCGGACCCGAAGCTCCAGACAACCGCGTGTAAACGAATGCCGTCGCCGCAAGAGCAAATAAGCCGCATAACAGGGCGGGTCGGAATCTTTTCAGCATGTGTACAACAGGTACCGAGGGCGGTGGGCTTTTTGAATTCGATTGTCAATATCATTAATACCAGTGCTCAAGTGCCCTGTAAAGCATGGCGAGGGGCCCCTTTTCAGCGGCAGTTGCGGCACAGGCCGAAGAGTTCGAGCCGGTGGCTCACCAGCGAAAAGCCCAGCCGCTTGGCCGCCGCCTCCTGCAGGCTCTCGATCTGGTCGTTCTCGAACTCTTCGATGCGACCACACTCGGTACAGATGCAGTGGTCGTGGTGGGCCGACAGGTTTTCGTACAGGGCCACGCCCGTGTCGAAGTGCCGTTCCTGCACCAGGCCCGCCTCGCACAGCAGTCGCATGGTCCGGTACACGGTAGAAAAACCTATGCCCGGTTCTATCTCGCGCACGCGGGCAAAGATCTGCTCAGCGCTGAAGTGGCCCCTTACCCCGAGAAACCAGCGCGCTATTTCTTCGCGCTGTTGAGTATTTTTCATACCGTGTTCGCGGATGAAATCGCGAAAACTATCCAGCCGAGCGGTTTCGTCGATGGCCAATGGTCAGGCGGGGGGGCCGGTCGAGCCACCGGGACCGTCTATGAGTTCCCTCAGCTCGGGGTCAAGATACTGGCCGGCGAGGTCGGAATCTTTCAGTGCAATGGCGAGCAGTTCAAGTCGCTCGGCCACCGGCACCTTGCGGTCCAGGAGCATGACTTCCTTGCCGTCCACCGTGCACAGGCCGCTCTGCACGCTGTAGCCGGCGTCGCGGTGAAGTTGCTCTTCGCGAACCTCCAGGCCAACGCTGTCGGCTACTTCCTTGAGCCGATCCAGCAGCGCGCGGCTGCGCTCATCAGCGGGGGACGTTTTTACGGCCTTACCCTTCTTCGCCATGGATGACACGACGAGCGCGACTTAACGGTCGGCGCTCTTCCCCCCGGCCGGCGTGTCGCCGAAGCTGTCCTGTCCCTCCGACTCCCCGCCCGCAGGTTCCTCCGGGGCAACTTCAGCAGGGGAGGACGACTGGGCGACGGCCGAATCGCCAGCGGGATCCTCGGTCGCGGCGGCCGCGGGGGCGTCGTCTCCGTCCTCACCGCTGCGCACCAGGCCCACGGCATTCTCGAGCGACTGCAGGCTCTTCTCCACTCGCTCGAGTTCGCGCTGCACCACCGCACTACTGCGCGCACTGTCCACCGACTCCCTGAGCCAACTTCGCAGTTCGTTGAACTGTTCCTGTGGACGCGCGACCAGGTCATCGATGAGGTGTCGCCCTTCTTCGAGCGCGCGGCCACCGCCACCCACCACGTCGCGTACCCGCTCGCCGGCGCGCTCGGTTATTCCACCCAGCACTTCTATTCCGCGCGTAGCCCGATCGCTGATGTCCTGCACTGTTGCCCCGCCCGATCGAATCAGCTCGCGCAGAAACGAAACCGAGACCAGGCTGCTGCGGGTTTTCTCTTCCTCGAGTATTATCTGGGCAAACGTGATCGCAGTGAGATCGTCACCGCTCTCGTTGTCGATGACCGTGAGCTCCTCGCCGTCACGCACCATCCGGGCCAGGCCCTTGAGGGTAACGTAACGGGACTTCATGGTGTCGTATAGTTTACGGTTGGCGTACCGCTTGATGACGCGTTCTCTGTTCATGACTTTAACCCCGGCACAGCCAACTCTTCACGACGATGGCTAGCAAAACGGGGGCTAACAGGCAAACACACCTCGGCAGCAGGTTGACCACCACCGTGGCGCCGGTTAGCGTCGGGCGAACAGAGATGGAGACGCTCAAGGCAAGCGCCGTGCAGATGAAATCGGGACCGGACCGTTCGAGCAACCTCGAATGCGCCGGCCAACTGCTGCGGCAGGCGGCCCGCGAGGGCGCACAGCTGGCGGTACTGCCCGAAATATTCTCCTGGCGCGGTCCCCAGGCCGATGAACTGGCGAACGCCGAAACGATTACCGGCCCCAGCTCGCAGGCCGTGGCAGCGCTGGCCGCCGAACTGAAAATCTACATCGTGGCCGGCTCCCTGCTCGAATCGGCCGACACTGAAGCCACCGGCAGTAACACCGGCATTAACAAGCAGCCTGCCAACGACGCGCCCCCCGAGGCCTGCTACAACACCAGCCTGCTCTTCGGGCCCGGGGGCGAGCTGCTGGCCTTCTATCGCAAGATACATCTCTTCGACGTGGACATGCCCGGCAGCCTGAGTTTTCGTGAAACCGACACCCGGCTGCCCGGCGACCGCGCGGTCGTGGCCACCACCGGGCCGGCCGTACTCGGACTGTCGGTGTGCTACGACCTTCGTTTTCCAGAACTGTATCGCGAGCTGACCGCGCGCGGAGCCGAGATACTGACCGTCCCCTCGGCCTTTACTTACCCCACCGGCCAGGCCCACTGGAAACTGCTGTTGCGAGCACGCGCGGTTGAGAACCAGGCCTGGGTCATTGCTCCCAACCAGTACGGCGAGGCCGGCTACGGCTTTGCCGACTACGGGCACTCGATGATCATCGACCCCTGGGGCCGCGTGCTGGCCGAGGCCGGCGACGACGAGGACATGGTGCTCACCTGCGAGCTCGACGCTGCGGTGCTCGACAAGGTCAGGCGCGAGTTGCCCAGTGCCGACCACAGGAGAATGTAAGCGTGCCTCGTTTTCTTGAACTCGCCCGCCTCGAAGAAGCGACGCAGCTTCTGGAGGTCTTTGCCGCGCTCGACACCGAGTCGGTGGACGCCCGCACCGCCGAGAGCCGGGTGCTCGCCGAAACCGTGACCGCGACGGCCGACGTACCCAGCTCGACCCGCTCGAGCATGGACGGCTACGCCCTGCGCGCTGCCGACACCGCCGGGGCCAACGAGCAGAACGCCGCCGTACTCAAGCTCGCGGGACAGGTCGAAACCGGCCACGCCCCCACCACCGAGCTCGAGGCTGGCAGCGCGCTACGCATATCCACTGGCGGGGTGCTGCCAGTCGGCGCCGATTCGGTGGTCATGGTCGAGTACACCGACACCGACAGCGGCACTGGCGGCGACGGCGACACCGCTGCCCGGGTGTTCGTGCGCAAGCAGGTGCAGGAGGGTGCCTGCCTCGTGCCCACGGGCGAGGACATGCGCCGTGGCGACCTGCTCATGCAGCCCGGCCGGCGCTTGAGAGCGAGCGACACCGGCGTACTGACGGGGACCGGCCACGAAAGCGTGCGCGTTTTCCGGGTGCCAGTGGCGGGCGTACTCGCCACCGGCGATGAGATCGTAGAACCCGGCACCGAGCTCGGCCCCGGGCAGGTCTACAACGCCAACCAGTACTCGTTGGCCGCGCTGCTGCGTCGGCGCGGCATAATGCCCGCCGTAAGCATGGTCGTGCCCGACGAGGCCGAACGTTTCACGAGGGAGCTGTCACTGGCGATAGAAAAATGCGACGCGGTGTTCGTGTCGGGCGGCAGCTCCAAGGGCACCCGCGACCTGACGCTGGCCACCATCAAGAACCTGGGCGGCAAGGTCCTGCTGCACGGCCTGGCCATCGCGCCGGGCAAACCCACCATCATCGCCCGCGTGGGTAATTGCGCCGTGGTGGGCGTGCCCGGCAACCCGGCGGCAGCCGTGGTGGTCTTTGCACTGCTCGGGGCGTCGCTGCTGCGTCACCTCGAGGGTGAACCCCTCGATCGAATACGCGCAACCATGCCCCTGCTTCGCGCGAGGCTGGGCGCCGACGTCAAGGGCAGCAACGGCCGCGAAGACTGGCTGCGCGTGCGCCTGGAAGCCGGCGAAGACCTGCCCACCGCGCAACCCGTGCCTGGCCGATCGCTGTCGCTATCGTCGCTCGCCCGCGCAGACGGACTCGCTCGCATAGCCCTGCACCGCGACTCGGCCGCCGCAGGAGAAACAGTGGAGGTCCTGCTTCTCGACTGAGAGCTGGCAAGCGGTGTGGGTAAAAAATCCGACAACGCGCGTGCCGCTGTGAGCGCGCCTCGCCTCTCACTGGCCGCGGCCCGTGAGCTGCTGCTGTCGCTTGCGCCTGCGACAGGCGAAGAAGATATCGAACCGTCGCTCGCGCTCGGCCGTACCAGCTCGCAAGCGGTGTACAGCCGCCACGCCAATCCCAACTACCGGGCCGCCGCAATGGACGGAATCGCGGTTCGCGCCGCCGACACGATCACCGCGGGCAAAACCTCTCCCTGCACGCTGCCCGAACACCGCTCCCGCGACACGGCGCCCACGGGGGCCTGTGCGCCGGTGGACACCGGCATGGCCATGCCCGACTGGGCCGACGCGGTTGTCATGGTCGAACACAGCAAGCAGGTCGAGGGCGGCTGGCAGATCACCTCGCCGGTGGCGGTCGGCAAGCACGTGCGCAGGGCGGGCGAAGACGTCGGCGCCGGCGTGCAACTACTGGGCCGCGGATGCCGCGTGGGCGCGGCCGAAATCGGCGCAATGCTCGCGACCGGTGTCGAATCGCTGAAATTACGCTTGCCCCCCACGGTGGCGATCCTCGCCACCGGCGACGAGGTGGTTCAACCCGGCCAAGCGGCTGCGCCGGGCGCCGTCATCGAGTTCAACTCGCGGGTACTCGCGGCCATGCTGCAAGAGCGCGGGGCAAAGCCCGTGTACCTCGGCCACGTGGCCGACGACCCCGCCGAGTTGGCGCGAATCATCGGCGAGGGCACAACCAGCCACGACCTGCTCTGCGTTATCGCGGGTAGCTCTGCCGGCCGCCGCGATCACACGGTCGACGTGCTCGCCGGGCTCGGCGATGTGCTCGTCCGCGGCGTGGACCTGGTGCCGGGCCGACCGGCTATCATCGCCCGGGCCAACGGCACCCCCATACTCGGTATTCCCGGCTACCCGGTATCGGCCTGGGCCGTGTGCCGCGAACTGTTGTTGCCACTGGTAGACGCCTGCCTGGGTGGGCAGGCAGGCCAGCCCACCGTGGTGACGGCCGAGCTCCTGCGCGCCGCGCCCTCGAGACTCGGCGTCGAAGAACTGGTGCGGGTATGCCTGCGCCGTGACCGCGAACGCCTGCTGGCGGCACCACTGCCGCGCTCTTCGGGTTCGATCACCACGCTCCTGCGCGCCGACGCGATTCTGCGCGTAGCGGCCCACGCCGAGGGCGCCGAGCCCGGGCCCGTGGAACTGGAGATGCTGCGCCCGCTCGATCGGGCGCTCGATACGCCATTGCTGGCCGGTGACCCCCATCCCGTGGTCGAGCTGTTGGCCGAGCTGTCGTGCCGCGGCCGAGGACACGACGCTGAGGGCCACCACAACGCGCCGGCGCCGGCGTGGTTAGGGCTGGGCGCGGCCGATGGCCTGGTTGCCGTAGCCCGTGGCGAGGCCGACCTTGCGCTGCTCGATGAAGAGCAGGCCGCCAGCCTTGGCGAAGATATCAGCCGGGCAACCGAGACCGGGGCGCGCTTGCTCAAGCTGGGCTTCGAGGACAAGACCTTCCTGCTCGTGTTGGCCGAGCACGGCCCGGTGGCAGAGCGAATCGCGCGCGCGCTGGCCGACCAGTCACTGCTGGACGAAGCCCGGCTGGCGCTGCTCGACTGACGGTCGACTCAGCTCAAGCCTTCTACGATTTCTTCTACGATCTGCCTGGCGGCCGCGCGCGGATCACCGGCGTCGCGAATGGGCCGCCCGATCACGACGTAGTCGGCCCCTCGCCTGATGGCGTCGGCCGGGCCCGCTGTGCGCTTCTGGTCACCCTTGTCGCTTCCCGCCGGTCGTATGCCCGGGGTAAGCACGATGAAGTCGCGGCCACAGGCTTCGCGTATGGCGCCAATCTCGCGGGGCGACGCCACCACCCCGTCCATGCCCGAGTCACGCGCCAGCAAAGCCAGCCGAACAACCTGGTCGTCGAGCTCACCATCAACACCTATGGCACGCAGGTCGCTGGCGTCAATACTGGTGAGCACGGTCACGGCCAGCATCCGCGGACGTTCAAGATTCTCGGTACGGCAAACCCTGTCTACCGAACGCACTGCCTCACGCATCATGGCCGCGCTTCCAGACGCGTGCAGGTTGAAGATCGAAACACCCAGCCTCGTGGCCTCCATCGCAGCGCGGGCGACGGTGCGCGGGATGTCATGGAACTTGAGGTCGAGAAAAACTTCGCTGCCCCGCTCCTTCACGTGCTCGATCACCGGCGGGCCGCTGCTCATGAACAACTGCTTACCGACCTTGAACATGCCCACGCTGTCACCCAACAGGGTTATAAACTCGTCGGCTTCGGCTATCGTGCCTACGTCGAGGGCAAAAATGAGTTTCCTGCGGGCGACCTCGTAGATTTCAGACGAGGCCGTCACCGCGCGAGCGCCTCGCTGACCGCAGCCACTATGTGCTGAGCGGCCGAGTCCAGCGCCAGGTCACTGCTCTCGCCGCTTCTTCGCTCGCGCAGCTCAACGGTCCCCTGCTTGACGCCACGCGGTCCGATCGTGACCCGCCAGGGTATGCCGAGCAGGTCGGCATCGTTGAACTTCACTCCCGCCCTCTCGTCGCGGTCGTCGAGAATGACCTCGACGCCGGCCGCCAGTAACTGCTCGTAGAGCTTTTCCGAGGCCGCGCGGGTATCGTCGTCCTTCCACTTGACGGGCAGCAGCAGCACCTGCACCGGGGCGATGGCCGGCGGCCAGATTATGCCATCGTCGTCGTGGTTCTGTTCAATGGCAGCGGCCATGGTACGCGTGATGCCGATGCCGTAGGTGCCCATCTCCATCACGCACTCGTTGCCATCGGTATCGAGGTAAGTGGCGCCCATGGCCTCGGAATATTTGCTGCCAAGGTAGAAAACCTGGCCGACCTCTATCCCGCGAAAAGCCTGGTAGCTGCCGCCGTTGCAGCGCGGGCAGGGGTCACCCGCAGCGGCTTCGCGCAGGTCGTGAAACTCGGCCACCGGAAAGTCTCTTTGCTGGTCTATCCCCGAAAGGTGAAGGTCGGCGCGATTGGCCCCGCTGATCATGCCCGTGGCACCGCGCAGTCGCAGGTCGACGACCAGTTCGATCTCCAGCCCGACCGGGCCGGCGAAACCCTGCGGCGCGCCGCTCATCTTCTTGACCTCGTCGGCTTCGGCCATCCGCAACTCGGTTGCGCCCAGTGCCCGCTTAAGCTTTGCCTCGCTCAGCTGGTCATCGCCCCTCACGAGCGCTGCCACTCCGCGGTCGTCGGCCACGAACAACAGCGTTTTTACGAAACGCCCGGCTGGCTCCGACAACATGGCCGACACGTCTTCTATGCTTCCCGCTCCCGGCGTTGAGACCTCGCTGGGTTCCGACGATTCGAAGAGCCCGGGCTCGCCGACCGCCAGCTCGGCCTTCTCTACGTTGGCCGCGTAGTCGCAGTGGTCGCAGCCGAGGATCAAGTCTTCACCGGACTCGGCCAGTACCTGGAATTCGTGCGAACCCGACCCCCCTATGGCGCCGGTATCGGCCTCCACCGCCCTGAAGTCGAGACCGCAGCGGGTAAAAATTCGCGCGTAGGTGTCGTACATCAGTTGGTACTCACGGCGACAGTCTTCCTCGTCAACGTGAAACGAGTACCCGTCCTTCATCAGGAACTCTCTTCCGCGCATGAGTCCGAAACGCGGACGGATCTCATCCCTGAACTTGGTGTCGACCTGGTAGAGATTGAGCGGAAGCTCCCTGTAAGAACGCACGTTGCCACGAACGAGATCGGTCATTACCTCCTCGTGGGTAGGGCCGACACAGAACTCGCGGCCACTGCGGTCGACGAGCCGCAGCAACTCGGGCCCGTAGGCATCCCAGCGCCCACTTTCGCGCCACAACTCGGCCGGGCTCAACAGCGGCAGCGACACTTCCTGGCAACCGGCCGCGTCGAGCTCTTCCCTTACGATAGCTTCTATCTTTCGAACGGTCCTCAGGCCGAGGGGGAGGATATCGTATATGCCGCGGGCTACCTGGCGTATCAGTCCCGCGCGCAGCATCAGTCGGTGACTCACCACCTCGGCGTCGGAGGGGTCTTCCTTTACTGTTTGAAGAAGCAGTCGGGTGTAACGCATAGATGACTCTCGCGTCGAACTTCTACGACAAGGTAGCCACGACGGCAACAGGCCCGGGTTTCACCCCACGCCCACGCCAGCCAGCCCGGCCAGGCGGGCCGCCCCCATGGCACCTGCCAGTCGGCCGTGAACCGCCGCCACCGTTCGCAGCTCGTCTATGCCGCGGGCAAACAACCCGGCTGCAATCTCGCGCCTGATATCGTCCACCCGAGCCATGAAGACCGGGGCCAGTCCACCACCCAGTATGATCAGTGGCAGGTCCATCGAGTTGACCGCCGACGCCAGGCCGGCTCCCAGCGCGGCGATCATTTGCCCGACCAGGCGCGCGGCGACTTCGTCACCCCCGGCGTTCTCAAACAGGCTGTGGGCCAGCCCCCGGTCCTCCTGCCCTGCGCGGGCAAGCAATCTCGACCGCTGCGCAGCATCGAGTTCATCGACCATGGCCACCGTCGCCGTTTCGGACACGTAGGCTTCAAGACAACCCCGGGCCGAGCAGCCGCAGCGGCGGCCGCCCTGCACGATCACCGCGTGCCCGAGTTCGCAGCCGCGGCCAGAGGGTCCGCGGTAGAGCTTGCCGCCCAACACCAGGCCCGAACCCAGGCCCGTGCCCAGGGTCACCAGCAGGTAGTCAAGCTCGCCGTCCGCGGCGCCGCCGAGACCCTCGGCCAGGGCTGCGCAGTTGGCGTCGTTTTCAACCAGGACCGGCCGGGCCAACGCTGCGGCCAGGCGCTCGGCAAGTACTACGCCCTGCAGGGCCGGAAGGTTGGGGCTGCCAAGCAGGCGGCCGGCAGAGTCGAGCACGCCGGGTACGCCCAGCCCGA
Source organism: Pseudomonadota bacterium (assembly GCA_014382245.1). Lineage (GTDB taxonomy): Bacteria > Desulfobacterota > Binatia > UBA1149 > UBA1149 > UBA1149. The sequence continues at coordinate 21,463 of JACNKC010000021.1, forward strand.
GAGCCGCGCTGCTGCCGGGGGTCTCGCCTGCTGAAGACTCCAGCCCGCCAACCAGCGTGGCCACCATGTCGACCAGTCGCCGCAGATCGGTGTCGCCGCCGCTGGGCAGAGAGGCCTGGTCGAGCAGCGCACCGGAGGGCGACACCAGCACGGCCTTGATGGTCTGCCCGCCCAGGTCGAGGCCCACGCCAGGGGAAGCCTTCAACTGGATATGCCTGCGCGTGCCGCCGAGCGCAGGGTGGCCGGCATCGAGCCGCCGCAGGAGAGCACAGCAGAAATCCCGTCTTCGAGACTCATCTCGGCATCGAGTACCCGGTCCCGCGGCAGCAGCATGACGTCGCCCAGGTAGAGATGGTTGGTGGGCACGTACACCGTGGCGTACTCGAGCAAATCGCCCGGGCCACCGGGCTCTGCCCCTGAACGATCGACAACGAATTCGCTGGTGAGAAACCCCAGGCTCCAGGGGAGCCCGAATTCGTCGAGCACGATGACGGTGCGCTTGAAATTACTCGACTCGCCGCCGCTCGAAAAGCCACGCACCACCTGCTGGACGGTGCCGTACACCGACCTGACCAACGGCACCCGCGACACGACCTTTTCGAACCTGCGGACCAACGCCTCGCCCACGAGGTGACTCGAAAAGTGACCGAGCACGATGACTATGGCCAGGGTAAGAACTACGCCCGCGCCCGGTATATCGCTGCCGAAGTAGATGTGAAGCAGCGGTTGCGAAAAATCGTCGAGCAGGGAGAACAGCACCTGCAGCACCCAGAGCGTCGCGGCCACCGGCAGTATGACCAGCAGGCCACCTATGAACTTGTTGCGCAGCCTTGCGATCACGACAGCATCTCCTCGGCTTCGGCTTCTTCGTCGCTCACCTCGGCAAACGCTCCACGCGCCAGCAACAAGGCCAACGCCACCGGAATCACGTAGAAACAGACCCTGAAAATCACTATGGGAAGAAACGAATCCTTTAACGCGATGCCCACGCCGGCAAAGGTAGCCGCCATGGTAGCCTCGAGCACGCCCACGCCCCCGGGTACGAAAGAAATGACCGCCACCACGATAGACACCGAAAATCCCACCGCCACCTGGCTGTAAGTGGCCGGGTAGCCCACGCTGTAAAAGGCCGCGTAGAGAATACCCACCGTGAACAACCAGTCGAAAAATATCCACGCCACCGGGCGCGACAAGGCGGCCGGCCGTTCCGCGAGGAACTCCATGCCCTCGTTGAGGTGAGACAGAAGCAGGTCCAGGCGTCGGCCCTGCGGCTCCTGCTTACCGAGACGCCTGAGCACCCAGTGTCCGGCACGCGCACAGAAGCCGAGAAAGCGGTTACGAAGAGAGCGGCGCAGTATCATCGTCGCCGCGGCACCGAGAAACAGCACGAGCACGACCACCACCGTAACCGCCGCGGTGACGCGGGCGTCGCCCGCCTCGCTGCCCAGGAGCAGGTGGCCCATGCCGTAAAGAATAAACAGCAGCAGCATGAAGTTGGTTATCAGCGTCTGCGTAAACGAGATCAGTACCGATTTGCCCGAGTTGACACCCTTCTTGCGCAGCATGACCGTGCGCAGGGCGAAGCCGCTCAGGCCCCCGGTGGGCAGCAGGTAGTTCACGGCGTTGGCCACGAAAGTGATCCGCAGCATGTCGAGAGATTTGACCGGACTGCCGGCGGCACGCGCTATGCCCTCGTAGGAAAGGGACATGGTGACATAGCTCATCAGGGTGGCCGCTAAGGGTAGCAACAGCAGCAGGGGAGATACGCCCGACAGGGCTTCGAACATCTGGCCGGCACCGGCTATCCAGGCCATGGCGGCGTAGACCAGCAAGAGGCCTATTCCTCCGAACACCGCGCCGCGGGTCAGTCGATCGCTAAGAGAAGCTGGCCGATCGCCGCGAATGTCATCACTCACCCCACCCACGGACACCATTGTTTCAACTATGGAGCCGATTTGCCAGTCGGGAGGGCCACCCCGACCTGCGCCCCACCCTTACTGACTCAGGAAGGAGCCGACGGCGGATCGAGGGATGGAGCCCGCTGTGGCTGGCGAAGCTTGCGCAGCGCCTTGGCCTCGATCTGCCGGATACGCTCGCGCGTTACGGCAAACTTCTGGCCAACTTCCTCGAGGGTGAAGTCGGTCTTCTCGCCTATGCCGAAGCGCATCCTGAGAATCTGCTCCTCGCGCGGGGTGAGCGTGGCCAGCACCTTGCGGGTCTGCTCTTCGAGGCTCAGCGCCACGGCGGCTTCAGCCGGTGACACCGACTGGCGATCCTCTACGAAGTCGCCGAGCGAACTCTCCTCGTCATCGCCGATGGGAGTCTCGAGCGAAACCGGCTCCTTTACGATCTTGAGCACCTTGCGAATCTTGTCCGCAGGCATCTCCATCTGTTCAGCGATTTCGTCCGGCGCCGGCTCACGACCAAGCTGCTGCACGAGGTAACGCGACGTACGCAGAACCTTGTTGATGGTCTCGATCATGTGCACCGGGATGCGAATGGTTCGCGCCTGGTCGGCGATGGCCCGGCTGACGCTCTGGCGAATCCACCAGGTCGCGTAAGTCGAGAACTTGTAGCCGCGCTGGTACTCGAACTTGTCCACGGCACGCATAAGTCCGATGTTGCCTTCCTGTATAAGGTCGAGAAAGCCCAGGCCGCGATTCGTGTAACGCTTGGCTATCGAGACCACCAGTCTCAGGTTAGCCTCGATGAGATCCTTCTTGCCTTTCTGCGAGCGTTCCTCGCCGCGACGGATGATGCGTACCGCCCAGTCCAGGTCCTCGGTCGACATGCCGATCTCGGCTTCGATGGCGCGCAGGTTACGCCGCGCTTCGCGTATGGCCGCTCCCATCTTGATGGCCGCATCGGTGCTCATGCGCAGGTTACCGGTAGCCTTGCGCTTGGCGTTGGTGTCTCCGGACGAGAGCTTGCGGACCAGTTCGAGGATCTGCTTGCTGTCCCTGCGGGTGCGCTTTCCGGCGCGGATTATCACCCGCTCCTGCTTCCGGGCGAGCTCGCGGGCCTCCTTGAACTTGCCGACTATGCGGGTGACGTGGGCCTCGCCCAGCCCCATGTCGATAAGATGGAGCCGAACCTTTTCTCTCGAGGCTTCAAACTTGTTTTCCCTCTCCGTGGGTTTGCGGCGGGTCTTGACGTTCTTAGCCGGGGCAAAGCGCTTGGGCTTGGTAGCCTGGTAGGTGCTGGCCATGCGCTTGAGCGCGGTGACCTCCTTGAGAAACTTCTTGAGCTTCCTCTCGTCTTTCTCAGCGCTGGCCGCCCGGTCTTCCTCTGACTCGTCGGCAAAAATATCCCGTGGCTCGATCTCGCCCGAACGAACACGCACGGCGATGCCCACCACGTACTCAATAGATACCGGCAAGGAGTACACGCAGTCGCGAACCTCGTGCAGGCCGGCCTCGATCTCCTTGGCAATGGTTACTTCCTGCTCACGCGACAGCAGGGGTACGCTGCCCATCTCCTGCAGGTACATCCGGACCGGGTCGGTGCTGTCGGACGCATAGTCCTTGGAGGCCGTCGCGCTGGGCTTGGGGCGCGCCTTGGCCGGCTTCGCCGCCACTCGCTTGGGAGGCCCATCCTCCGAATTTTCGCCCAACCACTCTTCGTCGTCGCCATCGAAAAGCGCGTCGTGGTCAGCGCCGGAGTCGGTGGAATTCGAAGGAGCATCGTCAGTTCCAGCGGCCTTGTTGCTGCCCGAGTAACCCTCCTCGAGTTCTATGTCGTTCTCGGTCAGCAGGCTGACGGCGGCGTTGAGATCCTCGGGCGTGAAATCGTCCTTGGGCATCACGCGGCTGACTTCGTCGTAGGTCACAAAGCCACGGTCACGGCCAAGCTCGATGAGCTTGGCGACTACCTTGTCAAGATCATGCCCGCTGGTGTGTTTTGCTGTATTTTTCTGCATACAAGTTGCGGTCAGCGGCCGGTATGTACTCTTCGTCCAGACACGGAAAAAGTTGTACAACTAGTCAGTACACTACTCGTGTACCCCCGGCGGCGAACGACCAGCCTTCAACGCTACGCAGGCCCATGTTACGAGTCAAGAAAATGACCCTGCAAACGCTCTCCAAAAACCATAAAACAGGTAAATGCCCCTTTATTACTGGGCTTTTTCGAGCAATACCGACTCCAAGACAGATTGCCGGGCCGAGCTTGATGAAAGGGGGGGGGCAAAAAATACCGGCCCCGCTGTCTGTACCGGGATTGGCCGGGGTTCTTCTGATTGCTGCTGCCACCTGCCTGGGCTCCTGCACCCCCCACGTGGGTGGTAACGACCAGCCGATGTCGCTGCTGCTCGTGGTCGTTGACACTCTGAGGGCTGATCACCTGGGGCCATGGCGCGATGCGGGCGCGGGCGAGACCGTCACGCCCGCGCTGGATCAACTGGCTGACGAGGCGATTGTTTTTGACCGAGCCTTTTCGCCGGCACCGTTCACCATGCCGGCCATGGCGGCCACCATGACAGGACGCTGGCCCGACCGGGTGGGCGTGGTCAACCACGATCGACTTACCACCCTGCCCGGCAATTACCCGCTACTCTCCCAGCTTGCGCTCGAGGCCGGCTACCTAACCGCTGCCGTGGTGACCAACCCATGGCTGGCCCGGCGCAAAAGCGGCTTCGGCCGCGGCTTTGAAGACTGGTACGACGGCGAGGGTGCCGGCTCACACCCAAGGCGCGGCGCGGCCGCGGTTACCCGGCAAGCCGAGGAGTGGCTGAACAAAAACAGCTCCAAGCCTTTTCTGCTGTGGACCCATTACATGGACACGCACATGCCCTACCGTCCCGATCCTGCCTGCAAGCCCAGGCCGGGCTCTTTGCAGCGCAGCAGCAAGGTTATCAGCGACTTCGTGGAAGGCCGGCTGCAGCCGCAGGAAATATATTTCGGAGTGCGGGGCTACGCAGAAAGCGACCTCGAGGCGACCCGCCTTATATACGACGACGCGCTTTACTGCGTGGACCAGCAGTTGGGGCGACTGCTCGCCACGCTGCAGGAGCTCGAAATTGCCGACAGCACGGTGGTAGTCTTCATGGCCGACCACGGCGAGAGCCTGGGTGATCACGGGCTCTATTTTGCCCACGATTTCACCCTCTACGAGGAGCTGCTGCACGTTCCGATGATGATGCGGGTGCCGGGTCTTACGCCCGGCCGTCGGCCCGACCCGGTGTCGCTGGTCGATGTTCTGCCGACCCTCTGCGCGCTGATGGAGCTCGATTGCCCGCAGCAGATGGACGGTCAGGACCTTTTAGGCCAGGCCCCGACGAGCGACCGGGTGCTTTTTGCGGCCGGGCCACCGGCGCGCGAACGGTACTCGATGAACCCTCGGCAGCCCGTAGCTGGCCTGGCTGGACGCTGGACCGCGGCCACGCGCTCGTCTCTCAAGCTCATACACCTGCCCTGGCCCGGGGGTGCCCGCATGGAGCTGTACGACCTGGAGCGCGACCCCATGGAAAAAGAGAACCTCTTCGGACAGGTCGACAGCTCGCTGCTGCAGGAGCAGCTGCGCAACTGGCGACGGCAAGGTGACCAGCAGAGGCCAGAGGCGGCGCAGTCCCCCCTGGGGCCCAACCGCCTGCGGCAGCTGCGCGAACTCGGCTACCTGCGCTGAAGCGAAAGAGTCAGAAGCGCTCTACTACTTCGCGATACTGCTGACCCTTCCAGGCCAGCACCAGCCCCTCGCGTTCGATGCGCACGACCCTGAGACCGTTGACGATGTCGTTCTCGCGCACCATCGCCATGCCCCCGCCGGTGAGCCTGAGCGAGGCCAGGCGTTCCTCGGGACCACGCGCCCACTGTATGAATATGACTCCCAGGAAAGGAGCATCCATGGGGCGGCCGTCGAGTATCTCCTCTTCTCGTGGCGCCGGAACAACCGGTGTCGGCCTGGGCGGTACGGGGCTGGGCGGCGCTGGCTTGGCGGCGGCAACTTTCGGAGCAGCAGCTTTCGGAGCAGCAGCTTTCGGCGGCGTGGGGCTGGGCACTGCCGGCCTGGGCGCTGCCGGCCTGGGCACTGCCGGCCTGGGCGCTGCCAGCCTGGGCGCTTCCGGCTTGGGCGCTGCAGGCCTGGGCGCTGCCGGCCTGGGCGCTGCCGGCTTGGCGGCGGCGACTTTCGGAGCAGCAGCTTTCGGCAGCGCGACAGCCTCCGCTCCCGTGGAAGACAGCACCGGGGCAGGCTCCACCGGAGCGGACACGACCTGGACTGGCTCGCTGCCCATCCACGATCGAACAAAGAGGATCACCGCCAGTGCAGCCACAACCCCCAGCAGCAGTTTACGATTCCCGCCACCCTGCCCGCCGTTCCCCGCTTTGTCGGGCAACTTTCCGCCCGCAGATAAATCCGAAGGCGCCGCCCCGGGTGATCCCCCTGGACCACCGTCCCGCATGGCGTCGAGTATAGAACTCAAGACAGATCCCCGGCCGAAAGGGCCGCTCGCATTGCCTCGCCCAGCCCCGGGCGCTTGCGACTGGTGTCAGCGTTGTAGAGCACTACCTGGGTGAGTGGGTCAACCACGCCGTTGGGACTCAGTCCCGAAGCCGACTGGAAGGCACGCACCGACTCCTTCAGCGCGTCGTCGTATATGCCGTTGACGGCTCCGTCGAAGTGTCCACTCCGGGCCAGCAACGCCTGCAGCCTCATGACCTCCGGCCCGCCGCTGCCCGAACCGATGCTGCGCACCAGGCTCTCCCTGTCTTTCCAGAGCAAGTGGCCGCGACCGTTCCACGCCTCTTCAAACGCCGAGCGACCTACCAGCAGTGAACCGCCCAGGTCGAGCAACACGCGCTCCTCGTCCATGCCGCGCAAGAGCACGTAGCGTACCAGGCCGCCGTTGCCCGGGTCGAGCTCGACAATAAGCGGGAGGTCCACGACCCTGAGCAAGGCGACCGTCATGTCGCCGGAAAGATACCGCAGCCCCCTGTCCTCGGCCTGCGAGTCGAGGTCCAGCGAGGGGACGCGTGACTCGTCGGAGGTGACCGGGCGGCGCCCCCAGGCTTTGAACAACTCCGACATCGCCGCAACCGCGCCGTCGAACACCGGCTGTTTGCCCAGCCGTCGTTGAAGAACATCGGCCGACCGGATAACGCCGCGCGAGGCCACCACCGGGGCTACCTGCCCCACTGGGGTCGCACCCGACGCGGCACGCGCTTCGCTCACCACCGTGGTGCCGGGCATGTCCGGGAGGCTATCGAGCGAGTGCGAATTCCTGGCCACCGGTGCCGCCGGCGGGCCGGCGGGGCCCGGGTAGTCATCCACCGACCAGACGAGCAGAAAAGCGACGCCGGCAGCGGCCGTAGCCACGCCGGCAGCAACTGAAAGCCGCGCCCCCCAGCCCATCGGGGGGACTGCTCGCAGCGGAGTCCGGACCTCGTGCAGTTCGGCCCTGGCAGCCACGGTTTCGTCCTGGCCCACGCTGCGACGGCCGCGCGTCCAAGCCACCAGCAACGAACGGTGGGCGAGTATATTGATCAGCCTCGGTATACCCCCCGAAAAATCATAGAGCAGGTCCATCGCCTGTTCGTCAAAAAGCGCGGTGGCGTTATTGCCACCGGCAACGTGCAGGCGCTTGGCTATATACTCGCCCAGCTGCTCGCGGTCGAGAGGCTCCAGGTGCCAACGCACCGTGATCCTCTGCGCCAGCTGTCGGAGATCGGGTCGCGCGAGCAGGCCACGTAACTCCGGCTGGCCGACCAGCACTATGTGGATAAGCTTTTCGGTCTCGGTCTCGAGATTGGAAAGCAGGCGAAGTTGTTCGAGGACTACCGGGTCCAGGTTCTGCGCCTCGTCTACTATGATGACAGTGTTGCCGCCGTCGGCTTTCTGGTTGATGAGAAACTCGTTGAGCAGCTCGGTGAGTTCCTTCTTGCTCCTGCTGCGCGACGGCAGGCCGAGCTCAGCGTTGATCGTCTGTAACAACTCGACCGGGCTCAGCACGGGGTTGAAAATATAAGCCCAGGCCAGGTTGCCCGAGTCGCGCAGGTCCCGCATCAGCGCCCTCACCAGCGTGGTCTTGCCCGAACCGACTTCGCCGGTAACGGCAACGAAGCCGCTGCCCTCGTCGACGCCATAGCGCATGTGTGCGAACGCCTCGGCGTGTTGTTCACCGAAGTAAATAAAGTCCGGATCCGGGCTGAGCCGGAACGGCAGGTCGCGTAGGGAAAACCAGTCCTTGTACATGGGCCCGCCCTCCATCATCCCCAAGCGGGGGGGGCATTACAAGCTCCATCGCAATCCGTTGCCAGTGTGCCGCGCTGCGGCTAGAAAGAGGAGATGCCTGCTCGCATTCCGCTAGCCTTTTTTACAGTCTCGCTGGCCAACTTTCTCTCGTTCTTGAATTTTGCCTTCTTCTTCCTGCTGCCGGTGTGGGTTCTCAAGCAAGGCGGCGGTGAAGAAGCGGCGGGCAGGATCATAGGCGTAGCGGGCCTGGCGGGCTTGATCGTGCTGCCGGCGGTGGGCTACCTGCTCGACCGGATGGGCAGGCGGCGTTTTCTCATCTTTGGCACGGCGATAGGAGCCCTGACCTCGCTGGCCTTCATAGGAGTTAATGGCATAGGCTGGCAGGTCTACGCCCTGCGCGCGTTGCAGGGCGTGGCCTTCACCTGCTCGTTTACCGGCGCTCAGACCCTCGCAGTACTCTTCGCTCCAGCCTCGCGGCGAGCCGAAGTACTGGGTTGGTTCGGCATCTCCACCATACTCACCCACGCCATAAGCCCTGCCCTGGGCGAGGAAATCGTCCGGCGCTTCAGCTTTGACCACATGTTTGCCTGCGGTGCCGTGGTGGGCGTGGCCGCCTTCCTGGTCAGCTGCCTGCTGCCGCGCCCACCCGAGCTGCACGCCCACCCCGACGACACGCCGGCCGACAGGGGGATGGCACGCCGGGCGGTGGTCGCCGCCTGCCTGGCCATGCTCTGCTATGGCTTTGGATTTGGCAGCGTACAGACCTTCGTGCCGGCCATGATCACCAGGCTCGACCTCGGTCGCGTCGGCGTCTTCTTTACCTGCTGGAGTATAGCGGCCGTGGCCACGCGGATATTCCTCGGACGCGCGTCTGACCGCTTCGGCCGCCGGGCAGTGCTGGTACCGGCCATGGCGACCATGAGCCTGGCCGTGGCCATGCTCGCCTTTGCCCACGACCTCCCCATGGTGCTGGCTGCCGGCGTCGTGTTCGGCCTGGCCCAGGGCCTGCTCTACCCGACCATGAACGCACTGGTCGTGGATTGGAGCCATCCCGAGAACATAGGCCGCACCCAGTCACTGTTCAGCGGGTCGTACAGCCTGGGAATATCGGCCTGCTCGTTCCTCTTCGGAACCATAGTCGAAAACCATGGTTACGCCGCCATGTACGTGGCGTCGCTGGCCGTTACCAGCATAGGCCTGCTGTTTTTCGTCCTCAGGGGGCCGTCTGACCGCGCCCCGGCCTGGCCGGGAGCTCAGGCCGATATTTCGTCCGAAGAGAAGTAGTCCTCGGCGTCACCGGTAACCACCGGCAGGTCGAGTATTTCGTCCTCTCGCTGCACGCGCAGGCGGACGGTGTCACCCGGCTTGTGCATCCACAACAGGTGGTAGAGATCCGCGCGGTCCTCGAGCTCGGTGTCGTTAAGCGCGAGCATCACGTCGCCGGCGTGCAGCCCCGCGCGCTCACCCGGGCTCTCGGGCATTATGCCCGCCAATACCGTCTGCCCGGGCAGCGAGTAGCAGAACATTCCTATCCAGGCCCGCGCCGGGCGCGAGACCCTTCGCCCGCTGGCCAGCAACTCCTCGCTGTGGTCGTAAAAAAGCTCGGCCGGAATCGCCAACGACTGCCTGCCGACTATGCCCAGGTTGAGCGAGACAATGCCCAGCAGCTCGCCCCTGCTGTTGGCCAGCGCGCCACCACCCTGCCCCGGGCTGGCCACCGACAGGCTGAGCGCTCTTTCGAGGCGGTACTCCCAGTAGGCATCAAAGGGCTCCGCCGAGGTAACCACGCCACTGTCCGTGCGTCTTTCCATGCCCTCGGTGGCGGCCACTATAAAAACGTCGCCGCCAGGACCAATGGTGTTTGAATCGCCGGGCGCTATGGCAGGAACAAACTGGTCGATGTCGACCACGGCCAGCCCGCTGCCGTAGTCGTGGGCAACAACCCGCCCTTCTACGCTGGAGCCCTCGAGGTCCGTCACCTGTACGCTGTCGGCACCAACTACCACGTAGTTGGGAACCAGCACGAGGCCGGCCTCGTCAACGACCGTGCCACTGCCCGAGCGCTTGAGCCCCAGCACCGCCACCGTGGGATGCCCCGCGGACACATTGACGTCGACGGCAACCGTACAACGGGCCACCGAGTGCAGAAGTTCCAGCGGTGCCTCCACGAGAGGAACCTATTCCCGTGCTGGCGGCGCAGCAAGTCCGCTTGACCACACCGGGATCCGCACCTAACAGGTAGAGGGTGACCCGAACCCGTGCAGGACAGGCGGCGCAGGCCCCCAAGTCGCTGCTGTCATACAACGCGAGCAAGCCCTGGGCCTTCATGCTCGACCGGGCGGGGCCGGGCTGCGGAGGGCTGGCCTCCTGGGCCGGTTCGCGGCCAGCGTCGCTGTTGCTCGTAGAGCCGTCGGGGCAGTCGCGGCTGTGGAGCGAAGGCACATGGACCAGCCCCGACCTCGGGCCGGTTGAATCTATCGCGCGCTTCGTTGAGGCCGGACAGGCCGAGGCCCTGTCCCCGGTGCCTCCGGGTGTGGGCCCACTGCCACGAACGGTTGGCTTCATAGCTTACGAGCTGGGCGCTTTCATAGAGAAACGCATGCCCAGGGCTGCGCGGCCGTCGAAGCAACCGCTTGCCGTGTTGTGCACCTACGACCGGGTGCAGGGCTGGGACCGAGCGAGCGGTAGAAGTTTCAAACTGGATTTCAGCCGGCGGCTGACCAACGCCTGCCCACCTCCCCTGCCCGTGCTCGACAGCGAAACACGCGACGAGGACAACGACCGAAAACTCTACGCCAGCGGGTTTGCGCGCATTGCCAGTGCCATACGCGACGGCGAGATCTACCAGGCCAACCTGTCGCGCTGCATCGCGGCCCACTACGACGCCGAGCCCTGGCAACTGTACGAGAGCATGCGTCGTCACCAACCCGTGCCGCGCGGGTTCTTCATGGACTGCGGCGGTCTGCAGGTGCTGGGCAACTCGCCCGAATGCCTGCTGGCGATAGACGGCGAGCGGATATCTACCTTTCCGATCAAGGGAACCCGCGCGCGCGCCGCTCAACCCGCCCTCGACGAGGCGGCTGCGGCCGAGTTGCTCGCCGACCCCAAGGAGATGGCCGAGCACCTGATGATTGTTGATCTCGAGCGCAACGACCTCGGCCGCGTGTGCGCCACGGGCAGCGTAGAAGTCACCGACTTTGCCGCCCTGCGCAGCTTTGCGACCGTGCACCACCTCGAATCCCAGGTGCGCGGTCAACTGTGCCCGGGAACGGGGTTGGAAGAAATTCTACGGGCGGTTTTTCCCGGCGGCTCGATAACCGGCGCACCACGAATCCGCGCCGTCGAAATAATAGCCGAAGTGGAACAGGAAGAACGGGGCGTGTACACCGGTAGCTGCGGCAGCTTCAACGGCCCGCGTTCGGTGGACCTCAACGTCGCCATACGCACGGCGGTGGGCTCCTGTGGCCAACTGCGCTATCGCAGCGGCGGTGGCGTGGTTGCCGATTCGACCATGGAAAACGAATACGAAGAAACACGCAGCAAGGCCCGCGCTTTTCTCGAAGCACTTACACTGCACCCGGGGTCGGCCACCACGGGACCTTCGCGAGCCGGAGCCCGGGTGTGAGTAAAAGGCCAGCAAGCAAGGGGCCGTTCTGTTTTCTCAACGGTCGCTACCCGCCACTTGCCGAGGCCACCATCCCGGCGCTCGACCGAGGCTTCCTCTTCGGGGAGGGGCTGTTCGAAACCTGGCGCACCTACAGGGGACGACCCTTCGCCGTAAAAGAACACGTCCAGCGCATGAAGCGCTCTGCCCGCATGCTGCAGATCCCCTTCGATCCCGACGAGAACTGGGAAGGGCGCACGCTGACCCTGGGCCGCAAGAACGGGCTGGCCGACAGTTCCTGCGCCGTGAGACTGACCATCACCGGCGGCACCGGGCCGGTGACCCTGGTGCCGGGGCCTCGCCGGAAACCAACCCGGCTGATGCTGTTCAGGCCCATGGAGCCGGGCCTGTCCGAGGCCCGCGAGAACGGCGTCGCCGTTCACATGGTGGACTTCGGCGACGGCGTCAACCCGGCCGTGCGAAACCTCAAGGCGCCTTCAAACTACCTCACTGCCGTGCTCGGCAGAACCGAGGCTCGCAAGCGCAACTGCTTTGAGTCTCTGTACCGGCTCGAAGACGGCACCGTGCTCGAGGGCACGACAAGCAACGTGTTCGCGGTGATGGCCGGACAACTGGTCACCACCCCGGTAGCCGGCGGGGTGCTGCCGGGCATAACCCGCGCGCTGGCGTTACGGCTCGGCCGCAGGATAGCCCCCGTTGTCGAACGCCCGCTCACGGTCAAAGATCTCGCTGCCGCCGACGAGATTTTTATAACCTCGTCCTCTATCGAGGTGGTGCCCGTCACCCGCGCGGGACGGCAGCGCGTAGGCAACGGCAAAGTGGGAGAACTCACCCGCGAGTTGCAGAAACTCTACCGGGCCTACGTGTCACGGGCTATAGGCCTGCCGGTAGACGAGCTCGGCGAATAAGCGACTGGGCTTCCGGGCAGCCATGCGGCTCAGGAAAACACGAGCAAGCCAACGATGCCGGTGAGCGCGTAGGCCACCGTGCCCAGCAGCGCTGCCCACATAACGGTCAGGCGGGTGCCCGACTGGCCAGTGGTTTCCCAGGTCCACACGCCCAGCGCCAGCGGACCCGACAAGGCCAGCATGGCCCAGGGCATGGCCATGCGCTGGGGATCACCGGCGAGCGCGAGGGGCGACACCATGCCCCACTCGATGGGGTAGACCAGTACCGAAAGCGCCACGATGCGCAAGGCACCGCCGCGACCCCGGCCACCCGACACGGGAATGGTCTGGGGAG
>JACNKC010000088.1 GCA_014382245.1 Pseudomonadota bacterium
GGGTGGTGGCCACTGGCTTCAACTCTATTTCGGACTGCGTTTACGACTCGGCGGTCGACGTTCTCTACCTGGCCGACAATGCGCTGGAGACGGGCGGCGTCACCGGCGACACTGTGTTCGCGTTGGCCGGGGCTTCTACGGCTTCGGGCCTTGCGGCGCTGGGCAACGAACTGGCGGCCGCGGGTACGATACCCTCGGCCTCGGGTGTGGCCGTGGGCCCGTTGGGCGCGGTCTACGTTGGCGACGCCGTTGGCAGTGGCGCGGGGCGCGTGGTGGAGCTGAGCAGCAGCGGGGCGACGGATTTCGTAGCCTCGGGCATTGATTTTACTTCCGGCCTGGCTTTCGACAGCGACGGCAGCCTGCTGGTGGCCGAATCCACGGGCAGCTTCGAGTCGAAGATCAGTCGCTACGATTCCAGCGGTAGCCTTGTTGAGACGGTGTCCGGACCGACCTTTGCCCACGGCAGCTACGACCTCGCCTTTGACCGTGACGGCAGCCTGCTGGTGACGGGCTCCTTCGGCGGCGACGTTGTCAGGCTGGCGGCGGGTGGCGGCAGCTCTTCTTTCGCATCGGGTCTGACCTTTGCTTCCGGTCTCGACGTCGATGCTTTCACGGGCCGCGTTGTAATGCTGTCATCGACCTTCAGCGGGGAAGATGAAGACAGCTCCCTGCACATGTTCACTCCAGTGGACTCGTTGGTGGCCGGGCGCGGGCACCCCGAGCGCAACTGCCTGGTCGAGTTTTACGGGCTGGAGCTGCTACCGCGCAAGCCGGGACGCCCGGCCAGGCACGCTATCTGCCGCGACGGTGACCCCTGCGACGCCGATCGCCTGGTCAACCAGTCCTGCCTGTTTCCCGTCGGGGTCTGCGCCAATGTCGTTGACGCAGACCTGCCCGACTGCAGCAGCAGCGGCCTGGCTTCTATAAGCCTGGACGCGGTGCCGGCGTCGGCCGAGCTTACGGAGCTGGCGACCCGTCTTTCGGCTGCCTTGCCCTTGAGCGAGTCAAGCTGCGCGTTCAGTGACGGGCTGCGCGTTGACCTCAGGCTGCGGCCGTCGGGTGTATTCAGAAAAAACCGCGCCCGCGTTCGTAGCCGTGCTCTTGGAGTTGACGTTGGCATGCGCGATCGCGACAAGGTCAAGTTGCTGTGTCTTCCGGCGGTAGAGTGATGTCTTACCCCGGGGCGAAGAATTGCCGCGCCGTTGCGGTGGCGGCCCTGCTGTTGTTGTCAGCGGCCGAGCTTTGCCTTGCCGCCGACCCCTGGGCCGACCGCGTGCGGAGTTTTCAGCCGGGCACCGGCGCGGGCTTCGGCGCCGACCAGCTGCCCGCCGTCGTGCTGGGCCCTCCTGTTGGAGCTGGCGCGCTCGAAGGTTCGAGCCACGTCGTGTCACTGGGCAACGGCGGTAGCCTGACGCTGGCCTTTCGCGACAACCTGGTTTTTGACGGGCCGGGTGATGATCTCGTCGTCTTCGAAAACGCTTTCTACGTGGGCGGCAATTCAGAGCAGGTGTTTACCGAGTATGCCTTCGTGGAAATCAGCGACGACGGGCGGCGCTGGCTGCGGTTTGATTTCGACCCTGCCACGGGCCTGGGGCTGGCCGGTCGGACGCCGGTGTGGGCGGGCGTAGAAGTCGACCCGCTGGGGCCCTCCGGGGGCGGTGACCGTTTTGATATTGCCGACCTGGGGCTCGGCTTCGTGCGTTACCTGAGACTGGTCGACGTGGATGGGCAGGTGGCCGACCTGGGCGACAGCCTGCCTCCTGCGGGCAGTGCCGGCTTTGACCTCGACGCTGCCGCGGCACTCAACAGCAGCAGGGCCGGCAGGGTTCTCGGCCGCGTGTTGTCGGCGGGGGCACCGGTAGCGGGGGCACGTGTGAAACTGGTTCCTCTCGGAGACGGGCGCCGACTCCGGCGAAGAACCCGCGCTTCGGGGCGCTTCAGGTTCGCGCGTGTTCTGCCCAGCGGTGACTACAGGCTCAAGGCCCGCCTGCCCGGCAATCCCTGGACGACGGCGCTTGTATACCTTGACCTCGAGCAACTGTTGGTCTCCCGTGACCTGCAGCTGCAGTAGGCGCTGCCCGCTGCCGGGCCAGGCGCTTGTGCAAGCGCTGGCGGGCGAAGGTATAACTCGCCGCCATGTCTGACACGCGCAGCTACAAGCAATTGCTCAGCCCGGCCGAGGTACTCGAGCGCCACAGTGGTGGACCCGACGACGGGGTATTTACCGACGGAAGCTGCGAGGGCAACCCTGGCCCGGGCGGCTGGGGCTGGGTGCGGGTGGACCAGGGCAAGATCGTGGCGGAGCGCTGGGGCCGTGACCCTGCTACCACCAACAACCGCATGGAGCTGGCCGCCCTGATAGACGCCTACGGCGAAATCGGCGCCGACGAAAGCGTGGCGGTTTACAGCGACAGCCAGATCTGCGTGAAGACGGTGAACGAGTGGGCCGCGGGCTGGAAGGCCCGCGGATGGAAACGAAAGGGTGGCCCCATAGCCAACCTCGAGCTGGTCAAGGAACTCTACGCCTTGGCGCTGGCGCATCCGGAAGTGAATTTGCGCTGGATTCGCGCCCACGACGGTTCGCGCTGGAACGAGTACGTTGACGCGCTGGCCAACAGCTACATGCGCGAACGCTGACCGTCGGTCGCTGTTGGTTCAAGCGCGCTGGGGTCGCAGGGCGAGGCTGGCGAGGAACAGCAGCAGCGCCAGTACCACCATGGTCGGGCCCGCGGCGGTGTCTATGCGCCAGGAGAGCGCCAGTCCGGCCACGGCAGTGCCCGATCCCAGGCTGGCGGCCAGGGCCAGCTGCGAGCGAAAGTTTATCGTCCACAGGGCGGCGGTCGCCGCCGGTATGACCAGCAGGGCTTCGATGAGAAGTATGCCAACCAGCCTCACACCCACGATCACCGTAACAGCGAGCAACACCAGCAGCAGGGCGTCAAGGCGGTCGACGGGTCGGCCATAAGCGCGGGCGATTTCCTCGTCGAAGGCGATGAGCAGCATCTCCCGAAAGAACAGTGCCAGTACCAGCAGGATGGCGGCCGCGGCAAGGGTGAGCAGCAACAGCTCGTTGCCACTGATGGAGAGCACGTCGCCGAACAGGTAGGCGAACAGGTCCTGCCGGTAGCCGTCTTTCAAGCTCAACAACAGCAGGCCCAGCGCCATGGAGCCCGAGAAAAACACGCCTATGACGGTGTCTTCGCTCAAGGCTCCGCGCTTGGCGCTACTCTGAACCGCGAGCGCCACGATGACGGCAAAAACGGCGGCCGAAAGCACCGGGTCGATGCCCACGAGCAGCCCGATGGCTACCCCGGCGATGGCCGAGTGTGAGATGCCCACGCCGATAAAGGCAAGGCGCCTGAGGACGACAAAGAAACCCAGCGCGCCACAGAGCAGGCCCGCCACCAGCGCCGCCGCGAGGGCTCTCTGCATGAAAGCGTATTCGAGCATCAGTCCTTTGCGCCGTCGTTGTCGGTGTGGGAGTGCTCCGGGCCGGTGGCGTGATCGTGGAAGGCGAACTCACCGGCGAGGAAGTTGAACTCGCAGCTGTAGGCTTCGCGCAGCGCGTGGCTGTGCACCACGTCGGCCGGGTTGCCGTGAGTGTGCATGCGCTGGTTGATGCACACCAGCTGGTCGGCCTGCCCGGCCAGTGCCAGCAGGTCGTGCGACACCGCCACCACCGTGAGCCCGAGTTGCTCCTGCAGGCGTCGCAGCAGGGCGTAGAATTCATGCTCGGCCGGCAGGTCAAGGCCGGCCGTGGGCTCGTCGAGCACGAGCAGTCGGGTGCTGGCACAGAGGGCCTGGGCGAGCAGCACGCGCCGTTGTTCGCCTCCCGAGAGTTGGCCGACGGGTCGCTGCTCGCGGTCGGCCAACCCGACCCAGTCGAGCGATCTCGCAACTTCTTTCCAGTCGTCGGCGCGCGGTCGCTTGAAGGGGCCGAGGCAACACAGGCGACCCATCATGACCACGTCGGCCACGGTGGCCGGAAAGCGTGGGTCGATGGATTGACGCTGGGGAACGTAACCGAAGGCGTGCGGATCCTGCCCTTCGCTACCCGGTTCGATTCCGAACACGCGCACGCTGCCCGAGCTCACCGGCCACAGGCCGAGTAATACCTTGAGCAGGGTAGTCTTGCCCGCGCCGTTGGGGCCCACGATTCCCAGGAACTGGCCGGCCGCGACCGACAGGCTTATGTCCTGGAGCACGTTGCGGCCGGCGCGCTCAACGCTGACATCGCTGAGCTGGACAACAGCTTGCTGGCTGTCGGCCAGGCTCACCGTTGTGCTCCGCAGGCCGACGCAAAAGCCCCGGCCAGCGTGCGCATGAGCGCAAAGTAGTCGCCTCGCGACGGATCGCGCGGGTCACCCAGGGGGTCAGCTGTTACCACTGTGGCCGAGAACTCCTTTGCCAGCGTGACAGCGTTGCGACGCCCGGCACGCGGCTGCACAAGTATAGCCGGTACCGAGTGGCGACGCGCGGATTCGACCAGCGCGGCCAGTTGGCGGGCCGAGGCGCCGGCACCGGGTGAGTGCTCCACGATGCCCAGTTCCTCGAGGTCGTAGCGGCCGGCAAACCACGGCCACGCGTCGTGCCAGGCCAGGTAGTAGCGGCAGTGCGCAGCGTTGAGAGTGTCACGAATCTGCTCGTCGAGCTGGCCGAGCTCGTGGGCCAGTGCCTGTCCGCGCGCCTGGTAGTACGCGGCGCCGCCAGGATCGAGGCTCCCAAGCGCGTCGACCAGGGCGGGCAACACGTGGTCGCGCACCAGCAGCGGGTCGAGCCACAGGTGGGGGTCGCGGTCTGTGTGGCCTTCGCGGCGGGGGAGGCCTTGGCGGTCTGCGTGGCCAACGGGCGAGGGCAGTCCGGGCAGCTCGCCGAGCACGAGCAACGCTGGCGCCGTTTCCGAATCGGGCAGAAGTCGCCTTGCCCAGTTGTCGAGGCCGCCCACCATGACCAGCAGTCGGGCCGAGGCCAGGCGTTGCACGTGGCCGGGGCGGGGGGCAAAACCGTGGGGGTCATCGCCGGCAGTCAGCAGGGCCGACGCGCTGACCCGGTCGCCGCCTGCTTCGTCTACGAGCCAGGCCAGGGGAAGCAGGCTCGTTATCACCGGCAGCGCCGCCCCGGCAAGTTTGTCGGTGACCACTGGATCGTTGGCAACCGGCCCGGATGACCGCCCGGCCACGAAGGCCAGCAATACCATCACCAGCAGGGTGGCCGCCACCAGCAGTGCGGCGGTCCTTCGCATGGCCGACGTGGAACTCATGTTTCTATGACCATGCCCGGCCGACCCGTCGACGGGGGCCGCGGGCACGGTCAGCTGCGGCCGAAGCCACCACTCACGCTTATGGCCTGCCCGGTTACCCAGGAGGCCTGCTCGGAGGCAAGAAAGGTGATCATCGCGGCTATGTCCTGTGGCCGGCCCAGGCGGCCCAGTGGGTAGAAACCCGCCGCCCGCGCGCGGGACTGCTCGTCGAGGTAGGCGATCATGGGAGTGTCGGTCACCCCGGGGCACACCGCGTTGACGTTGATGTTGTAGCGTCCGAGTTCGAGCGCCAGCCCACGCACCAATGATATGACAGCGCCCTTGGTGCTGCCGTAAACAGCCATGCGTTTCTCGTTGCCCTTGCCTGCCTCGGACGCCAGCGCGACGATTTTGCCCGACTGTTGCTCGACCATTAACTCCGAAGCCGCCCGGCAGCAGTTCATCGTGCCCAGCAGGTTGATGTCGATCAGTGCTTTCCAGTCTTCCGGGGTTTCGTCCTTGAAGAAGTCTATGCCACCGCCGACCCCGGCCGAGGTGACGAGTACGTCGAGTTGCCCCCAGGTTGATGCTGCGTCGGCGGCCGCGGCCTTGCATGCGTCGAAGTCGCGAACGTCGAGAAGCAGGCCGCGCGTTTCGTGGGCCGAGGTTTCTTCGAGGGCCGTCGCCAGGGCCTGCTCGTTGACGTCGGCCAGCAGTACGCGGGCGCCCTCATCGAGCATGTAGTCGACCGTGCAGCGTCCCAGCCCGGAGGCAGCGCCGGTTATCAATACGACCTTGTCACGTAGTCCCAGTTCCATGGCGGTTCTCCCGCGCCGAAACTAGGCCCGCACTCGCGTGCTTTCAAGCACCGGGCCTTGAGCCCGAGGTAACAGGACAGCCGTTTAGAAAGGGCAGTTGAGCGTGACGGGCAATCCCACCGCGACCTTGAGAACCATCAGCGCGTCGGTCGAGGCCACGGCGCCGCTGGAATCGGTGTCGCACACCTCGAGATCGCAGCTCTCGAGGCCCACCGAGGACCTGAGTATGTACGAAGAGTCGAGCGCTGTAACCGTGCCGGAGTCATTGGGGTCGCCGCAGGCCACGCGTTGGCAGCTGTGGTCGCAAAGCTCGCCCGGGTCCCACTCGGTGTCGCCGTCATCACACTGCTCGAGTGTGTCCAGTGTGCCGTTGCCGCAGGTGATGCTCAGGCGCGGGCATTCAATCTCCACGTCCAGTCCCACGGCCGCTTGCAGAAGCAGCAGCGCATCGGTCGCCGATACCCGGCCGCTGCTGTCCACGTCGCAGACTTCGAGCGCGCAGGAATCCAGTCCAACAGCTACCCTGAGGGTAAACAGGGCGTCGATGACGCTCACCGCTCCGCGCGAATCATCCGGGTCACCGCAGAGTACGGCAGCGCAGTTGTTGCGGCAGGACTCGCCGATTTCGTGGGCGCGGTCTCCGTCGTCGCAACGCTCGCCGATCTCGATGAGCCCGTTACCACAGGGAGACGTGTCGGGGTGTATGAGGTCGATGACCTGGAAAACCGGGTCGTGGTGAGTATCAAACAGGCAGTCTACCAGTGCGGCCAGGGAGAAGACCGGGGCCTGCGGGTTTACGCACTCGTTGGGAAAACCGAGCTCGGACAGGTCGATGGCCCGGCAGTTTCCCGGCAGCTGGTGAAGCAGCTTGTTGTGCGCCACGCGCAGGTTCTCGTCGGTGCCCGGGTGACCAGTCGCAGCGGCATCGAGTTCTTCCTCGGCCCTGCACTCGGTACTGGCCGGCACTTTGCCGCGCTCCTGCTTCGAAAGGCAGCGTTCGCGTGAGTGAAACTCGTTGGTGACCATATCGGCCGCTTTGTGCGCGAGCAGGTCCTGGCAGTTTCTCTGTTGTCTGCTGAGCTCGAGCTCGAGCGCGGGGTATTCGACGCGGAGCATGTTGGCTATGTACTGGTCCACGGCAGCGATGATGCACTGCTGGTGGTCGAGCGCCGTGTAGGCAAGGCTGTCGAAGCCGGTGCAGAATCCGGGCCAGCCCAGTGCCAGCAGGCTCATGCCGGTGCAGCTGCGGTCGATTCGTTTGCCGAAAAGCTTGCGGGCCCTGACCAGGCGGTTATCGGTGGTTTCGTTGCCGGTGGGTTCGTCGGCTGCGGCCAGGCAGTCGGTCTCGGCCGGAAGCTGGCCCCGCACCACGTCGCGCCTGCAGGACTGTCGGGCATTGAGCGTGGAAACCATGTATTCGGTCGTGGCAAAACCCGCCTTGTTGCGGCACAAGGTGAGCTCGTCACTGAGCTGGGCGTGGCCCATTGCAGCTGGCAGCAGCAGTACGGCCGCCACCAGCAGCGAAGAAGTTGCAAGCTTGTAAAAAGTTACCCTGTGAAAAAACGACCTGTGAATTCTGGCTGAACGCATAGTTGTGTACCCCGAAAGGGGGGCTGCTCCTGCCAGCGACGTTAGCCCTGATTCCAGGCGACCGTCAAGGTGGCAAGAGTTGTTGTTCGCGGCACGTCCGCGGGGGCCAACCCGCAGACCGCAATGGCTTGACTCCGCGGGCGGTGACGGCGAATCAATGACCGTGCCCTTGGAGGTCTTCAATGGCATTTGCAGGGGCGTTTGCGTTCCCCCGGGTACCCCCCGAAAGGGGGAGAGGGCGATAAAATGACAACAAATGACGTGCGCGAGAAGCTGGCCGGGATAAAATACCCGGGGTTTACACGCGATATAGTGTCCTTCGGCGTGGTCAAGGAGATAGACCTTGACGACCGGCGGCTGCAGGTTCGATTGTCTATAGTTACCCGCGATGAAGAGGTCGCCGGGCGTATAGTTGCAGATGTTGAGCGGGTGCTCGAAGGGCTCGAAGGATTGCCTGCTCTCGACCTCGTGGTTGAGCGGGGGCAACAGGGCGAGGCCTCTGCCCAGGGCGATCAGCAAGCTGCCGAGCACGGGCATTCTCACGGGCATTCTCACGGCGCCGCCGAAGCCCACGGCCCGGAGGGCATACCCGGGGTTGCCCACGTGGTGGCGGTCGCGAGCGGAAAAGGCGGGGTGGGCAAGTCGACGGTGGCGGCCAACCTTGCCCTGGCCCTGGCGGCGCGTGGCGAGCGAGTAGGCCTGCTCGATGCGGATATTTATGGCCCCAGCCAGCACCTGGTCATGGGCGTGCGTGACGAAGACCGCACGGGTCGCGATGAGCAGGGGCATTTTGTGCCGGTGGAGCGCCACGGCGTGAAGCTGGTTTCGATGGGCCTGTTCGTTGGCGAGGGCGACGCCCTGGCCTGGCGCGGCCCGATGCTGACGCGCGCGCTCAAGCAGTTCATAGAAGAATCGGCCTGGGGAGAGCTGGACTACCTCGTGCTCGACCTGCCGCCGGGCACCGGTGACGTGCAGCTGACGCTTACCCGTGGACTCAAACTCGACGGTGGTGTGGTCGTCACCACGCCGCAGGACGTGGCTCTTGCCGACGTCGTGAGGGGAGTGAAGATGTTTGAGCAGGCCGGTACGCCGGTGTTGGGAGTGGTGGAAAACATGGCGCTGCACAGCTGCCCGTCCTGTGGCCACGAGACGCGGATTTTCGGTAGCGACGGTGCCGCGGCACTGGCGCGCAGCTCGGGCGTAGCGATGCTGGGCTCGGTGCCGCTGGACCGAAGTCTACGAGAGTCCTGTGACAATGGGGTGCCGGTGGTCGTGGCCGACCCGGAGAGCGATACGGCAAAGATTTTTGAGTCAATGGCGGCAGCGGTGGTAGACAAGCTCGACGACGGCCAGAAGAGCGGGCAGGCCAACGGCTCGGGGAATGGTTCGATGGAGGGCGATAGCAGCAATGCCTGACAACGCAGCCAGCCAGGCGGGGGCTCAGAAAGGGGCCGCGCAGAAAACAGGCCAGGAAAAGGTCGTGCAGCAACTGCCCGGCGTCGACCACATAGTGGCCGTAAGCTCGGCCAAGGGTGGCGTAGGCAAGTCCACCGTGGCCGTTAACCTGGCGGCGGCCATGGCCGGGCGGGGGCTGCGCGTCGGTTTCGCCGATCTCGACATCTACGGACCGAGCGCGCCGGTGATGCTGGGCCTGCTCGAGCGGCCGCGTCCCGAGGGCGAACTCGTCAAGCCCCTGCAGGTGCACGGCATGAAGGTGATCTCGATGGGGTTTTTCCTTGACGAGGATTCACCCGTGCTCTGGCGCGGGCCGCTGGTGATGAGCGCCACGAGGCAGTTTCTGAGGGGCGTGGCCTGGGGCGAGCTCGATTGCCTGCTGCTCGACTTGCCGCCGGGCACAGGCGACATCCAGCTCACGGTCGCCCAGGAAGTGCCGCTTGACGGTGTAGTCATCGTCACCACGCCGCAGGACCTGGCCCTGGCAGACGTCGCCCGCGGCGTTTCATTGCTCAACAGGCTCAACGCTCCCATGCTCGGCATGGTGCAGAATATGAGCGGTATAGTGTGCGCCGACTGCGGGCACGTGGACCCGGTGTTCGGCGAGAGGGGAGCCGAGCAGACCGCGCGCACGCTTGGCGTGCCACTGCTGGCCGAGTTGCCGCTGGAGCCCGAAGTCTGCCAGAGCGGAGACGCGGGTGTGCCCCTGGTAATTTCTCATCCCGAAAGCGAGGTCGCCGGCCGCTTTGTTGCGCTTGCCGACAAGCTGGGCGAATTGCTCGAAGCGGGGCCCGAAATGAGTGGCCCCCAGCCGGCCAGCGTGGAGCACGACAACGACAGCGGGCTGCTCACGGTAGCCTGGCAGGACGGCAGCTCGGACAGCTACCGTCTCGAGGGTCTGCGAGGCTGGTGTCCCTGCGCCCAGTGCCAGGGGCACAGCAACGAGATAACCTTCGTGGCTGGCGGCGCGACCCGGCTCGAAGGCATAGAGGGGGTTGGCCGCTACGCGCTCAGGTTGCGCTGGGCCGACGGGCACGACACCGGCATGTACTCCTTCGATTACCTCAAGGAGCTGGCAGACTACGCTGAGTGCCAGATCTGAGTTACCAGATCTGAGTTACCAGATCTGAGTTACCAGCCCGGGTAGCGTCGGCTCAGACTTCGGGTTCTTCCCACCAGGGGTAGAAGTCGGGAAGGTCGCTCCACGCGCTCATGCTGAACTCAGCGGGTCGCTTGGCCAGGAAGGCCTCTACCCCCTCGCGGCAGTCAGCCCCGCGACCGGCCCACCAGATGCATTTTGAATCGACGAGGTGGGCTTCCTGCGGCGAGGCCTGCCCGAGTCCGTGCCACATCAGCGCGCGCGCCAGAGCCACCGACACAGCCGACGTGTTGTCGGCTATCTCGCGCGCTATCTCAGTTGCTTTTGCCAGCACCTGGTCAGCGGGCAGCAGGTAGTTGAACAAGCCCGAACCGGATTCGTCGCCTGCTCGAAACACGCGCCCGGTCACTGCCCACTCGGTGGCCTTGGCTATGCCCACTATCCTGGGCAGGAACCAGGACGAACAGGCTTCGGGTACGATGCCACGGCGAGCAAATACGAAACCTATCTTGGCGTCTTCGGCTGCTACCCTGATGTCCATCGGCAGAGTCATGGTTATGCCCACGCCCACCGCGGGGCCGTTGATGGCGGCGATGACAGGCTTGCGGCAGCGGTGGATGGCCAGGGTAACGCGCCCGCCGCCGTCGCGATGGGCGTCGAGCCCCCCGGTTTCGCCGTGGGCCTCCGAATCAAAGGTGGATCCGCCCGTGGACAGGTCAGCACCAGCGCAGAAGGCGCGGCCTTCACCGGTTACGACCACCGCTCGCACGGAGTCGTCCCGGTCCACCTGCTCGAAGAGGCCCAGCAGCTCGTCCATCATGCGAGGGGTGAAGGCGTTGAGCCGTTCGGGGCGCGAAAGGGTAATCGTGGCCACGCCCTTGTCGACGGCGTAGTTACTGTGCTTGAGCTCGAGTTTTTTGTTTTCCATAGCCCAAGGTTTCGCACCGAGGCGGCAGTTTTGCAATCCTGTTGGCCGCTGCAAAAGCGATAGCGCACTGCACAAAAACGGCAGGTTTCGGGTGGTGCTGCGCCCGCGGTGTCTGATAGTCTAGGCTCGTGCCAGGGTCCGCAGGCGGCCCAGGCCCAGGAGGAGGCAGTCGTGAAGCAAGGCAGGGCGTTGTTCAAATTCAAGTCTGGTAAGTTGCGCGGGGTCCTGGGCCTGGTCTGCGCGGGGCTGTTGTTATCGAGCCTGGCCGCGGCCCAGACGGTGACCATCGATCCCGACACGGGTGACTTCATCGACCCACAGGCTGCCGAGCAACCGGCCCGCGGACAGTCTACCGGCGGCAACAGCGCGCCCGTGGCATCGGCGCTGTCGAGCTACCACGGTGATCTCGTGGCCCTGCCCAGTCCCACGCCCGGGGGTGGCATGATGGTCGACCTCAGGGGGCGTTTTCAGCAGGTCATGAAGGCAACGATCGGACCGGACGGAACCCCGGCGGTACATTGTGAGCCAGCGACGGGTGAGGGGCGCTGACGTGCGACGGGGGTTGCTTGTCCTGGTCTGCCTGTTGTTTCTGTCGGCGGCATCTCCGGCCGCGGCCGCAACCATAACCGTGGTAAACAACGATGACCCGGGAGAGGGATTCAACGACCCGACGCCGGGGGCGCCCATAGGCGGCAACCCTGGTACCACCCTCGGCGCGCTCAGGCTCAACGCCCTGCAGCGGGCCTGCGATCTCTGGGGCGCTCGCTTGCAGAGCAGCGTCGAGATCAGGGTGGGGGCCGTATTTGATCCCATCGGGGGTTCGGCGAGTAGTGCTACCCTGGGGTTTGCCGGCCCCACCACCGGTTTTATTAATTTTACCAACGCGCCGCGCGCGGGCACGATCTACCCGGTGCCATTGGCTAACAGTCTTGCCGGTTCGGATATTCACCCTGGGGCAGACGACATATCGGCTACCTTCAACAGCGATGTAGACGGCCCCATAGTGCTGGGCCCCACCGACTTCTACTACGGTTTTGACGGCCTGCCTGGCAGCGACGTGGACTTTATCACGGTGGCTTTGCACGAGCTCGGCCACGGCCTGGGTTTTCTTACTTTCGTCGATGTCAGCACCGGGGCGAAAAACAGCGGCCTTGACGACGCCTACATGCTCAACCTCGAAGACCACAGCAGCGGCCTGGGCTGGCCGGTGATGACCAACGGCGAGCGCGTGGCCTCGGCGGTTGACCAGGGCGATCTGCACTGGACGGGCCCGGCGGCCCGCGCGGCGACCACTGGCCTGTCTGCCGGTACCCACGCGGGCAGCGGCCACGTGCTCATGTACGCGCCCAGCCCGCTGCAGCTCGGTTCGTCGGTGTCACACTGGAGTCTCGACCTGGCGCCCAACGAGTTGATGGAGCCGAGTTATTCCGGGGCCAACCGCGATCTCGAAATAACCCTGGCCGCCTTCGAGGACCTGGGCTGGCTGATCATAGCCGGTGCGACAACGACAACCACGACCACCAGCACGACGACTACTACGCTGCCACCCGGGGTCTGCGGTGCGCCCGTGACCGAGAGTTTTCCGCCCTCTGCTTCCGACGCGCTGTCCATATTGCAGACCGCTGTGGGTATGAGCAGTTGCGCACTGTGTATCTGCGACGTGGATTCGGGCGGTTCGGTGGCCGCGTCAGACGCTCTGCGTGTTCTGCAGCGCGCCGTGGGTCTGTCGGTAACGCTCGTCTGCCCGGCCTGCTGAGTAGCGCGGGGGCCGAAAGTTCAGTCGAGTCGGCTGATGTCTTCGAGTTCGCGGCCGCGGGTTTCCGGCAGGCGCAGCAGCACCAGGCCCCCTAGCGCCACCGTGAGCGAAATCCAGGCCGCGGCCGAGGCTATCTCCTCCGCGTTGTCGCTGCCCATTCCCAGCAGCAGGAGGCCCAGTGTCCATCCCAGGGTCTGTACCGACACCGTCCAGCCCGAGGCCGTGCTGCGAAACGAGGTGGGAAACAACTCTGTTGATACAGCGCGCAGTATCACCGAGCCGGCCGTGCCGCAGAACACGATGAAGATGTAGGCAATCGGCAAAGCGGCACCGCCGGGTCCGCGGTAGAACAGCCACGCGGCGGCAGGGTAGAGCAGGAAGAACAGCGCGCCCACTATTCTGCGGCCGTGCTTGTCGCCCTGTTTGCCGGCGACGATGTTGCCGATTATGCCTACCATTCCACCGGCGATGACCATGAACGAATACTGTCCGGGCGACCAGCCGTGCAGTTTCTGCACGATGTAGGAAGTGAACTGGAATACGCTCACCTCGCCGGTAGCAACCAGCAGGCTGGTCAGGCCCACGAGCGCTGTGCGGCCCGGGAACGCGGTGGCCAGGTCGATCACCGGCTGCAGGGCGTCGCGCCACCTGTGGTCGGTGTCAGCCGCGGAGGCCTTACCGGAGGCGAGCTGGTTGGCGACAAAGCGACCCGTCTCGGGCAGGTTGCGGCTGAACATGGGCAGCAGGAGTACGGGAAGTATTCCCATCGCGTAGAGGCTGCGCCAGCCGAAAGGCAGCACGTCGATGAAGGCGAAGCCGAGCGCGCCCAGTCCGTGACCGAAAGCCGCCAGCGCCGCCGTCATGCCTATGCCCCAGCCGCGGTGCTCGGCCGGAAACTCCTCGGCAATCAGCACCATGCCTATGGCCACGCCGGCAAGAAGGAAGGTGCGTGTGAACATCTGCGCTGCGACAAAGTGGGCCGGCGTCTGGGAAAACGCGGTCAGGAAGGTTCCCACGCTGAAGCCGACCACCGTGGCCAGGAACACCGGGCGGCGGCCTATGCGGTCGGCCACCGGCACCACGGCCAGGGCTGGCAGGCCGCCTATTCTCACAAGTCCGAGCAGGCCGCCCATCTTGTCTTCGTCCATGCCCACGCCTTCAGCGATGTGCTTGAGCGCCGAGGTGATTATCGAAAGGTCGTAGCCTTCGAACAGCAGGGCCAGCGAGACCACCCCCAGCAACTTGATGTGCCGTTCTTCGAGCGGTGGCAGGCGCCCGAGGAAGTGAGGGATCCACCAGGGACGCTTGGCGGCGGCAGCGCTCACGAAAGGGGGGGGAGCTCCACTATCGCAACGCCGTTTTCTTCAACAACGGGCAGTGCCTCAAGGCTTTTTCCCGAGGGCGGCCCGGCTACGCACAGGCCGGTGGCCGGTTCGTACAGGGCCCCGTGCGTGGCGCAGACTATCCAGCAACGGTCGTTTGAAAGAAACCGGTTTTCGACCCAGTCGAGCGTGGTGGGTATGTGTCGGCAGCGGTTGCGGTAAGCCAGCAGGCGGCCTTCGTGCCGCAGCAGGAAAGCCGGCGCGAGGATGCTTTTATCCCCGGTATCGCCCTCCGGGGGTGGTGCTGTCTCGGTAAAAGAAAAGGCAAGAGTCTCGCCTTCGGCCAGTTTCGAGGCTGCTTCTATGCTCATGGTGCGCGGAGCCATCCGCGCAGACTACCAGTGGTGGCTTGGCCGGGCTACTGCACCCGGTCTAGCGGGGCTGGAGTTGGGGGTGGTTTTCGTGCTAAACAGGGCCTCCGGTGTTGCCCGGGGGAGGACTTCGCTTATGGTCGCTATGCTTCGATTGGTTTTTGCTCGCCTTTCTTTTTCGGCGCTCGCCGCGGCGCTGGTTATTGCCACCACTGGCTTGTCTACCGAGGCCTTGTCGGCCGAGCCCGAGGTGGGTTCGAAAATCACCAAGGTCAACATGCACGACTACGAGGACTACCTGCCCCCCTCGGTGCAGATCATGCTTGATTACGGCATGACCATAGACGTAGGCGAGTACGAATCCTGCCCTTGGCCCAAAGCCTTTATCGACGCCACCGAGAAGTACTCGAGCCAGGTCGAGTTGTCCGAAGACAACCTGGCCCTGCACAACTACACGGCTGGCATGCCGTTTCCGAACATCGACGCCAACGATTCCGACGCTGCGTGGAAGATCATGTGGAACCACGAGCACAAGCCGGCCTTCAGCGACGACGTGCGTACCGAGTGGGTGGTCGAGAACATGGACGATCGCGGCTACGTCGAAAAAATGCTGTCGTCGGATGTCTGGCGGCGCCTGAAGTGGGAGGGCCGCATAGTAAACGAACCTAAACCGATCATCGAACACGACCCTGCCATGCGTTACACTGAGCAGTGGGGTCCGATCGAGACGCCTTTTGACCTGAAAGGCACATCGTTCCTGATGTACCGATACGAGGAAGCCCAGCGCTCGGATGACTCGTGGCTGTACCTTCCGGCGCTGAGGCGCGTGCGACGCTATTCCACGTCGGACCGGAGCGGCACGCTGTTTGGCGGCGACATTGACCAGGATTCGATCTGGGGCTTCAACTCCAAGCCCGAGTGGTGGGACTTTCAACTGCTGGGCGAGCGCGAAATTCTCGTACCAATGCACGCGGGTAAGTACGGTACCCTCGACGTGTGGTGCAGCAGCGATGGTACAGCCAGTTGGGTTCCCTGCGTGGAGTGGGAAAAACGCAAGGTCTGGCTCATAAAGGGCACCCCTGAACGCTTGCCTGTGTACGCGTTCTCGAAGCGCCACCTGTGGGTTGACCAGGAAGTATTCAACGTAACCACCTCCGAGATTTTCGATAAGGCAGGCGAGCTATGGAAGGTGTGGCAGAACACCTTCTGGTGCACCGAGTCGGTGCGAGACAATCGACGCTACGAGGACAAGCGCCTGTTCACTCCGGCCATTGCGATGATCGACTTCCAGCTGCGCCACAGCTCGCGCATAACGCCTCCGGGGCCAGCCAATCCCATGGAACACGACTGGATGTTTGAGACCAGCGAGGAGTCCTTGAACGTGCCCGAGTTCTACACCATAGCCAGCGTTCTCAACGAGGGGCGCTGACGCTGCGCCTCGGCCGCGGCGCAGAAAGCGGCCTGGGAAAGAGCAGGACGGGTGAAATCGCTGCGCCGTCCGCTGCTGCTGTTCGACGGCGACTGTTCGTTCTGCCGACTGTGGGTCGAGCGTTGGCGGCGAAGCAGCGGCGACAGCGTAGACTACGCCCCCTCGCAGCAGCGGGGCGGTGAGTTTCCGGATATAGCCCCCGATGTCTTCGAACGCACGGTGGTGCTGGTCGACGTCGACGGTTGCGTGTACCGGGGCGCCCACGCGGTGCTGCGTGCCCTGGCCGCTTCGGGGCACGGCCGCTTGCTCGCGGCTTACCAGCGGCTGCCCGGTTTTGCCCCCGCCGCCGAGCTGGCCTACCGCGTGGTTGCGGCCAACCGCGTGCTGGCCTCGTCTGTCACCCGGCTGCTGCCGCCTGCTTCTCGCGCGCGCTACCTGTTGACCCGCAGATGTTTCCTGGCCGGGCTGGGCCTTGTCTACCTCGCCGCGTTTGTTTCGCTGTGGGTGCAGGTGCAGGGTTTGCTGGGGAGTTCGGGCATCGCGCCGGCAGGCGAGCTGTTGCAACGCTCGGCGGCGGCCGTACCCGGGCCCATGCACTGGTGGCGCTGGCCCACGCTGATGTGGTTGTGGCCGGGTGACGTCTCGCTGCACCTGCTTTGCGCCGGGGGCGTGGTGGCGGCCTTGATGATGGTGGGCGGCCGCGCGCTGGTGGCGGCGAGCACGGTCGCCTGGCTGCTGTACCTTTCGCTGTTTACCGTGGGCGGCGTTTTTCTCAGCTTCCAGTGGGATATCCTTCTGCTCGAGGCAGGTGCGCTGGCCCCCTTTTTTGCCCTGGGCTGGCGAGCGGGCCGCGCCCCTTCTCGGGCGGCGTTGCTGCTGTACCGCTTGCTGTTGTTCAAGCTGATGTTCATGTCGGGGGTCGTCAAGCTGCTGGCCGACGATCCAGCCTGGTCGAACCTGTCGGCGCTCGACTTTTACTACTGGACACAGCCCTTGCCGCCGTGGACCGCCTGGTACGCTGATAAGCTGCCCGCCGGGGTACAGCGGGCATCGACCGCGCTGACGTTCGCGATCGAGTTGCTGCTGCCCTTCGCCTTGTTGGCCGGTCGTCGTGGCAGGCAGCTGGCAGCGTCGGGGTTTGCGCTGCTGATGGTGGTCATCGCCTTCACCGGCAACTATGGCTTTTTCAACCTGCTGACCCTGGTCCTGTGCCTGCCGCTGCTCGATGACCCCGCACTCGAACGCTTGCTGCCGTCGAGGGTGGCAGGCCTGCTGCGGAGAACCCCGGGCGATGGAGCAGCAGCTGCACCTGGCGCGGGGGCTGTAAACGCAGCCGCGCGCGCGGCTGGCCTTGCCGCGCTGCTGTTGCTGGCCGCGCTCAGTCTCGGTCATATGACCGGCCGCCTGCTGGGCTACGCAGCGCTGCCCCCGGCCCTGCGCGCGACGATGACCAGCTTGTCGTCCCTGCACCTGGCCGGTGGGTACGGCCTGTTTGCCCGCATGACCAGGCAGCGAAGCGAGATAGTAGTAGAAGGCAGTCTCGACGGCCGCCAGTGGAAGGCTTACGAGTTTCGCTATAAGCCCGGCGACCCCGCGCGGCGGCCGGCTTTCGTGGCACCGCACATGCCCCGCCTGGACTGGCAGATGTGGTTTGCCGCTCTCGGTGACTACCGCCACAACCCCTGGCTGACGGCGTTTATGCGTCGCCTGCTGCAGGGTTCGCCCGCGGTCATGGGCCTGCTGGGCGATGACCCCTTTGATGGCCGGGCGCCTCGTTACCTGCGGGCACTGCGCTATGACTATCACTTCAGCCCGGGCGGTGACGACGACGCCTGGTGGCGACGCGAGCCGCGTGGTCTCTACGCGCCGGTGATGGAGCGACGTTAGCTTGCTTGAGTTGTCGCGGCCATCGTGGCCTCATGCGCGGCTGCGGGATGGCGGCAGGTGGCAACAGCCCTGCGAACGCATCCACGGGAGTTAAAGAATACAGATGAACATCGCCGAGACCGACGCCCTTTTGACCACCACGCGCTCCGTGCGCAAGCGGCTCGACTTTTCCCGGCCCGTTGAATCCGAGCTGCTCGAAGAGTGCATAGACCTGGCGCTGCAGTCGCCAACCGGGTCAAACCAGCAGGGCTGGCACATAGTGGTCGTCACCGACGAGGACAAGCGAAAGGCCATAGCCGACGTGTACCGCGAGGGCTTCACGGCTTACCAGGCCATGAAAGAGGGCGAGGACCCCGGTTTTGGAGAGGACGACCTGCGAGCCGAGCAGATGCCGCGCGTGTATGACTCGGCCGGTTACCTGGCCGAGAACATGGAGAAGGCGCCGGCCTTCGTGCTTTTCTGCGTAGAAGGCCGGGTGGAGAATGCCGGTGTCATCGGCCAGGCGTCGTTGTACGGCTCGGTGCTGCCCGCTGCGTGGTCGTTCATGCTGGCCGGGCGCGCGCGTGGACTGGGAATGGCCTGGACGACCATTCACCTGTTCAAGGAGAAAGCCGTGGCCGAGCTGCTCGGGCTACCCGATAACGTGACCCAGACCGTGCTGTTTCCGGTGGCGTATTTTACCGGCGACGGCTTCAAGCCCGCTAAGCGGCTGCCGGCCTCCAGCGTTACCCACTGGAACAGCTGGGGCAGCAAGCGCGGCTGAAAGCTGGCTGCCTTCTATCGCGACGCCGCCCTTGCGGGCACAATGATCGAGGGGCCCTGTTCGGCCCCCGGTACTGAGGTCCGTTCGAGCGGGCTGATACGTGCGGGCTGATACGTGCGGGCTGATACGAGCGTGCAGGTGGCGGGCGGCAAAAAGAAAAAGCGAGAGGCGAATCCTCACCTGTGGGTATCGAGTACCTACTTTGCCGAGGGGTTTCCGTACAGCGTAGTTCACCAGCTGGCCGAAGTTCTGTTCAAGGAAGCGGGCGCCAGCCTGCAGGCCATAGGCCTGACTTCTCTTTTTCACCTGCCCTGGAACCTCAAGTTTCTATGGGGCCCGCTGCTCGACGCCTTTGCGACCAAGCGGGCCTGGATGGTAACTGTCGAGCTGCTGATGGCCGTCCTGCTGGTGGGCCTGGCGCTGGTCGCAACGAGCGGGCAGGTGTTGCTGCTTGCGTCGCTGTTGTTTGCTTTGCTGGCCGTGCTGTCGGCTACCCACGACATAGCCATCGATGGCTACTACCTCGAGGCGCTCGACGAGGACGACCAGTCGCGTTTTGTAGGCTACCGGGCGTCGGCCTACAAGGTGGCGATGATGCTGGTCGCCGGCCCCACGCTGATCTTTGTCAGCAAGGTGGGCTGGACAGCCGCGTTTGCGGCCACCGCGGTGGTCATGTTGCTGTTGATGGCCTGGCACCAGGTTTTTCTGCCCAGGGTAGAGCTGCAGCAGCGCCCCGCCAGGATGATGCTGGCCACGCTGTTGCGCGGGCGCGTGCTGGCGGGCGCGGTCGTGCTTGC
The DNA here is from genome assembly GCA_014382245.1 of Pseudomonadota bacterium. Classification (GTDB taxonomy): domain Bacteria; phylum Desulfobacterota; class Binatia; order UBA1149; family UBA1149; genus UBA1149. The sequence goes on from JACNKC010000088.1 coordinate 19,455, forward strand.
AGCGTTGTTGCTGGCGGGCCGGTGGCTGCTGCCACAGCTGCAGCCGTTGCTCCCGGCTGCACTGCAGACGGTATCTGTTTCGGGCTGGATCGCGATCTCACTGCTCGCGTCACTGCTGCTGGCCATGGCCATGTTGCCCCGGCTCAAGCGTGCGCTGGCGGGTAGCGATTCGTTCTACGCGTCGGCCTTCGTCGATTTTCTCGCCCAGGACAGGGTGGGGCGCGTACTGGCCTTCGTGGTGCTCTTCAGGGCCGGCGAGTCCTTCCTGCTCAAGATGCGCTATCCCTTTCTGCGCGATCTCGGTATGAGCATGGAGCAGTACGCGTTTGCCAGCGGCACCGTGGGGCTGGTGGCTTCTTTCGTGGCCACGCTGCTGGGCGGCTACCTTATTTCAAAGCACGGGCTGCGGCGCTGGATATGGCCTTTCGTGCTGGCGCAGAACACGCTCAACCTGCTCTACATGTGGCTGGCCAGCGGATCAGGCGAGGGGCTGTCGGCTTGGACGCTGGTGGTTACGCTCGAAGCTTTCGGCTCGGGCCTTGGCACCGCCGTGTTCATGGTCTACCTCATGCGCTGCTGTGGCAGGGAGCACCGGGCGGCCCACATGGCGTTGCTGACGGCCTTGATGAGTCTCGGCTTTACCATAGCCGGGGTGGCCAGCGGTTTTCTCGCCGATGCGCTCGGGTTCACGAGCTACTTCGGCTTTACCTTCCTGGCTTCGTTGCCGGCGATGGCCTTGATACCGCTGCTGCCCAAGCTTGATCGGACGGCAGGCGCCGGTGGTGCCTGATGCTCAGTCGGCCGGGCTGATGCTCGCTACCGAGTAGCCGGAATTTTCCAGCGCCTTGGAGCAGGCTTCGCTGCTCAGCTGGTGGCCCCCTGACACCGACACCTTGGCCGACTGCGTTTCGAAGTCGACGCTCACGCCGGTGACGCCGTGAATGCCCTCGAGCATTGACTCGATGGCTGACGGGCAGCGTATGGCACAGCTCATGCCCTCGATGGCCAGCACGTAGTCCTGCGCGTTTGCGCTGGCGCCGGCTTCGTCGGCAATGGCGCTGCTGACCGCCGGGCCCACGAACTGGGTACCCATGAAAAAGACCGCTGCGGTTGCCAGCGCGGCCAGTGATACGGCTGTTCTGTTCATCATGACAAGTAGCCTCCGGCTAAACAGTATAGCCGTGTCACTGGTTAAGAGCAGGCCCCGGGGCAGTATTTCCACGAGAAAATTCTACCAGCCCGCTGCCCGGCTCCCTGCCGACCTCTTCGGGGTGGTCAATATGCAGGCAGTGGCCGCTTGTTCGCCAGCGGCGGCCCTGTAGTAATTGACCCGGTGAAATTGACTCGGTGGACGTCGATAAACATCTTTGTCGGGTGAACGACGGCTGCCGCATGCCCGCCGACTGGGAGCCGCAGGCCGCCTGCTGGCTGGCCTGGCCCTACAGGAGCGACCAGTGGCGCGAGCTGGAGGGTGCTCGGAGCCAGATTGCGGCCATGTTGCGCGCGCTGGCCGAGCCCGTGGAGGGAGCCGCGCTGGCGCCGGAGCGCATTGAGCTCCTGCTGGCCGATGACGATTGCGAGCGATCGGCGCGTACCCTGCTCAAGGGTGTGGATGCGGGCTTTCACCGCGTCCGCTACGACGACGCCTGGTTGCGCGACACCGGCCCCGTGTTCGTGATCGATGATAACGGCGGGCTGGCAGCTCGCGGCTTTGCGTTCAACGGCTGGGGCGGCCGTTTCGCCCTTGATCTCGACTCCCATGTCACCACCGACCTGGCCCGCCTGGCCGCCGCGCCGCTGTTGTCTTCTCCACTGGTGTTCGAGGGAGGGGCGGTGGACAGCGATGGACGCGGCACGCTGCTGGCCTCGCGCAACTGCCTGCTCGACGGGCGTCGCAACCCCGGCCTGTCGCTGGAGTCGTTGCAGGCCGAGCTGTGCTCAATGCTGGGTGCCGAGCATGTGCTGTGGGTCGAGGGCGCGCTGGCCAATGACCACACCGATGGCCACGTGGATACCCTGGCCCGTTTCGTGGGGCCCGGCTTGGTAGCCTGCGCGCTGCCCGCTGACGACCACGACCCGAACGCCCGACTTCTCAAGCGCCTGGCCGGGTGGCTGGGTGAGCAATGCTCGGCCGACGGACGGCGACTGGCCGTGGTCAAGCTGCCTTCGCCGGGCCTGCTGCCCGGCGGTGACGGCGGGGCCTTGCCGGCCAGCTACCTGAATTTCGTGGTGGGTAACGCGACCGTCGTAGTGCCTCAGTTCGGTGTAGCTGCCGACGCGGTTGCCGTAAAAACCCTGTCGGGCTGTTATCCCGGTCGCCGGACGATTGGTCTGCCCGCGGGCCAGCTGCTGGCAGAGGGGGGTGCTTTTCACTGCGTGACGCTGCAGCAAGCGCTCGTGGCTGCCTGTCCGAGCTCGGATGCGGGGCCCAGACGATGAGCAGACCGGAGCGGCTGAAAGTAGCCGTGCTGCAGGCCGATCTCGGTGCCGGCGGCAGTGCCAACCTCGAGCGCGTTGAAAAGCTCGTGCGCCGTGCGGCCGCACTGGGTGCCCGGGTCGTGGTGCCGCCGGAATTGTTTGAGCTGCCGTACTTTGCGAGAACCCGCGACCGGGCGTGGTTGCAGCGGGCGAATTCCGCAGAGGAAAGCCCGGCGCTGCAACTGGCCTCGCGGCTTGCCGCCGAACTGGAGATCGTCATACCGGCGTCGTTTTTTGAGCGCGACGGGGAGTCGGTGTTCAACAGCGTCGCCGTGCTGGACGCCGACGGCCGGATGCTCGGCCTGCACCGCAAGTCTCACCTCCCCGCTGGCCCCGGTTACGAGGAGGACTATTATTTTGAAGCGGGCGACGACTTGCCCCGCGCCTGGGACACGCGGTGGTGCCGACTGGGAGTCGGGGTCTGCTGGGAGCAGTGGTTTCCCGAGTGTGCGCGGGCGATGGCGCTGGACGGCGCCGAGCTCATGGTGTTTCCGTCGGCCATCGGCAGCGAGCCGGGCCACCCCGAAATAAACAGCCGGGCTGCGTGGCAGCGGGTAATGCAGGGCCACGCGGCGGCCAACAGTGTGCCCGTGGCGGCGGCCAATCGTTGCGGCCGCGAGGGGAAGTTGGAGTTCTACGGCGGGTCGTTCGTGACCGGCGTGAGCGGGGAAATTATCGCGGGTGTCGCGGAGGGTGGCAACGAAGTGTCGGTGGCGGAAATCAACCTCGAACAGGCGAGCGAGTACCGAGAGTTTTTTGACCTGTTGGGGTCGCGACGCCCGCGCTTGTATGGGATGCTCTCGGCCTCGCTTGCGGGCGACGGAGAAGAACGTGGGTAGCCTGAAAATTTGTAGCCTTGCCGATGTCAAGCTCGACGAAATAGCCGCTTTGCTGTACGAGCAGCGCCTGCGGCTGGGCCCGTTAACACCGGCCGCGCAGCAAGGCGACGCCTTGCGCACGGTGTGCCTTGAGCTGGTGACGGGACTGGCCGCCAACCGGCGCTGCGACACCGCGGTACTCGTGCAGGGCAAACGGGTGGTTGGCCTGCTCGCGGGCGAACGACAACTTCACGCGCCTGAGAAACTGGAGTCGCTATACCAGGAGCAGCGCTCGGTGCAGGTGCCCCTGCACGGCTTTGCCCTGGCCGAAGACATAGAGCCATTTGCCGGGGTGGCTGCCATGTACGGACATCTATCGGGCCGCTGGCTCGAAGATGGACTGATGACTCACACGCTGGACCTCGCAATCGGCGACCGGGCGGTCACGGATGCCTGGGTGGCCATGGGCTTTGGTGGAAAGAGCGTCTGCGTGTTACGCGAGACCCGGCTGCCGGTGGAGAGCAACAGCAGTGTAGCCACGCGCCTGGTCGATCCGTTTGACGAGCAGGCCGCGGCTGTTGCCGACCAGATGCACAGGCAGCTGAGTAACTGGCAGGCCGGGTCGCCGATGTTCTGGCCATACAACGGCGAGCCCGACGCTGACTACTCGCGGCTGCGCAACGAACTATTGGCGGGAGACGACGCGGCCATGTTTCTCGCCGGAGACAGCGACAGCGCCAAGGGCGTGGTCGTACTCATTCCCCCCTTCTTCATCAGTCGCCTGTTCGACACCTCGAGCATGCTCTACTTGTGGGAAGGCGTTTCGGCAGCCGGGCAGAGAGGCGAGGGCACGGGTTCGGCACTGCTGGCCCAGGCCATGGCCTGGGCACACGGCAGGGGCGTGCGTTGGTGCGCCCTGCACTTTGCGTCGGCCAACTCGATGGGTGCGCCGTTCTGGACAGGTCACGGTTTTGTGCCGGTGGCCGATACGCTCAAGCGCGTGCTCGACCCGGCCTGTGCGTGGGCGCGCGGGAGTGAATCGTGAAACGGAATTTCGTACTGGTGGCGGCACTGTTGTCGGGCCTCACCCTGTTGCTGTTCTGCGTGCTGGGTCCCGCGGTAGACCGCAGCATGAACAAGGTGGGCGGCGGAATGCCGCGCGAGCCATCGGACAGGGCCCGTGAACTCTACGACTCGTTGTTCGTGGCCGACCTTCACGCCGACTCGTTGCTGTGGGGGCGCGATCTTTCGCAGCGCGGGGAGCACGGTCACGTTGACCTGCCTCGCCTGCTGGCCGGCGGGGTCGCGTTGCAGGCCTTCACCGTTGTTACCCAGGTGCCGATGGGCATCAACATAGAGAGCAATCCCGCCGACAGCGACATAGTGCTGTGGCTGGCGTTGGCGCAGCGCTGGCCACCTGCCACCTGGACCAGCCTGGCCGAGCGCGCGCTGCTACAGGCGCGCAGGCTCGACGAGCTCGAGGCCGGCTCGGACGGCCAACTGCTGGTGCTCAGAACTTCGGCCGACCTCGACGACTATCTTTCCCGGCGAGGGCGGGGCGAGAAGGCGGTGGCCGCCTTCCTGGGCATAGAGGGGGCCCACGCCCTGGACGCTGAGCTGGCAAATGTTGATCGCTTGTTCGACGCGGGGTTCCGCATGATGGGCCCCACCCATTTTTTTGACAACGCGGTGGCCGGCTCGGCGCACGGGCTGGCCAAGGGCGGGCTCACGGGGCTGGGCAGGCAGGTCATCGCGCGCATGCAGGAGCTGGGCATGATAGTGGACCTCGCGCATTCGTCGCCTGCCACCGTAGACGAGATCCTGGCCCTCGCAGTCCGTCCGGTCGTCGTGTCTCACGGGGGTGTGAAGGGCACCTGCGACAACACCCGTAACCTGTCGGACAAGCACCTGCGCGGCATAGCGGCCACGGGCGGGGTGATCGGCATAGGATACTGGGAAACGGCCGTCTGCGGTGACGGTCCCGCCGACATTGCGCGCGCTATAGTGCACGCGATCAAGGTGGCCGGTGTGAGCCACGTCGGCCTGGGGTCTGACTTTGACGGAGCGATCACCGCCCCCTTTGACACAACGGGACTGGTTTCACTGGTCGACGAACTACTCGACGAGGGATTGTCCGACGACGATATTGCCGCCGTCATGGGCGGCAATACCTTGCGCGTGCTGCGCGCCGCGCTGCCGGCTGGCTGAATCCGCACCGCTTCTTAACGATCAGGGCTTGGCGTAGGGAATCTCGAGATCTTCGAGTTTTCGGTACAGCGAAGACAGACTGATCGACAGTTGCTGCGACGTGGACTTCTTGTCCCACTCAGTGCGCTCGAGGACCGAGACTATGTGATTCCTTTCGTACAGCGCCATGGCCGACTTGAGCTCGTCGCCAGCGGCCTGCATCGGGCCGACGGCCTCGACCAGTCGCGAGGGTAGTTCGTCCACGCCGATCCAATCGCCAGAGCCCACGATCATTGCGTGTTCAATGGCGTTGTCGAGCTCGCGCACGTTGCCCTTCCAGGGTGAACTGACGAGTATTTTCATGGCCGCGTTTTCTACGCCCTTGAAGTGATGGTTCATCTCGTGGTTGTGGCGGCGCACGAGAAAATCGACCAGCGGCGGCACGTCTTCTCGGCGCTCCCTCAGGGGGGGGATCTCTATCCCGAAGACGTTGAGCCGGTAGTAAAGGTCTTCGCGGAACTCGCTCGCGCCGACCGCCTCGTCGAGGTCCTGGTTGGTGGCCGCGATGATGCGGATGTCAATCTTCGTGGGGGTGGTCGATCCCACTTGCAGGACTTCCCTGTCTTCCAGTGCGCGCAACAGTTTTACTTGCAGGGCCAGCGGAAGGTCGCCGATTTCGTCGAGAAACACAGTGCCACCGCGTGCCCTCTGGAACAGCCCCTCCTGGCCGGTGACGGCGCCCGTGAAGGCGCCCCTCACGTGTCCGAACAGCTGGCTTTCGAGCAGGTTTTCCGGGATAGCTCCGCAGTTGATGGGCAGGAATATCTTGTCGCGGCGATCGCTGTAACGGTGTACTGCGCGGGCGACGACTTCTTTGCCGACGCCGCTTTCGCCCGTGATGAGCACCGTGGACAGGGTGGGTGCTACCTGCTGAATCTGCTCTGCGATTTTGCGCATCGCGGGACTTTCACCCACAAGGTTCTCGATGTCGTAGCGAGACTCCACTTCTCCTCGCAGGTGCTGGATCTGCCAGGCGAGGTCCCGGCGTTCAAGAAGCCGACTGATCTTGAGCAGCACATCGTCGTAGACAAGCGGCTTGATCATGTAATCGTGGGCGCCTTCCCGCAAGGCATCCACTGCGGTCTCCACGCTCGCGTAGGCAGTGACCAGTATTACCAAGGTCTGCGGGCAGAGCATGCGCACCTCGCGCAGTAATTCTACGCCGTCCATCCCCGGCATGCGGAGGTCGGTCAGTACGAGGTCGAACTCGGCCTCGTTGATTATTTCCCTGGCTTCTTCGCCGCTTTCGGCGACGTGGGTATCGTAACCCTCTTCTCGCAACACGTCGGCCAGGCTTTCGCGGCTGGCGATTTCGTCGTCGACTACCAGTATACTCGCGTTTATAGGCATGATTTGCTTACCCTCCTTCTTGCGCCGGGTTGATGCCACCGGCAGTAGCTTTTGACACTGCAGGCGCTGGCTGCAAACTCTCGAAGCTTCTTATGCTTTCGCTTGTCGAACGTACAGGGCAGGACGCTGAATCCCGCACCGCGCTGCTCTGTTTCCTGGAAATCAACGCACCGGAGCGTGAGCGGCTGGCCGGTCTGCGGCGGTTCTTCGAAGATATCGCCGATAACATGATGGAGGAGTTCTACGAGTATCTTCTCAGGCACGAGCAAACGGCTGCTTTTCTCCAGGACCCGGCCCTTGTCGAGCGCTTGAAAAAAGCGCAGCGCCGACACTTCATCGAGCTTGCCGACTGTTGCGACTCCGAGGAGTACTTCGAGGCTCGGCTGAAGGTGGGCATGGCGCACGCGGGGGTCGGGCTGAGGCCCGAGTACTACCTCGGCGCTTACTCCTCGCAGCTGGCCTACGTGTCGGCGTCGGCTTCCAGGCGTTTCGCGGACGACGACCCAACCGAGCTCGAAGCGAACCTGCGGGTGGTCACGAAGGTGATCACACTCGACATATGCCTTGCGACCGAAGCGTACATTTATGGCGGCTACGTTGAGAAGTCGCTTTCCGAGGCTCACCAGGCTGCCGCCATTCGAGCGCGAGAGGCCCTGGCCGAAAAAGAACAAGAAGAACGGCGGAAGGAAGAGCTGCTCAGGATGGTCGTGCACGACATCAGGAGTCCGGTAACTGCCATCATGGCGGCTTCGCGCGCGGCATTGCGACGTTACAAGGACCCAGCGGAGCCGCCCGGGCGACAGTTTGCGCTCATAGAAGAGAGCGGCAAGAACGTTCTTAATATCATCGACGAGATTCTCAACGTGGCCGGGCAGGCGACCGGCGATATGCCTATCAACGCCTTGCCTTTTGACCTGGCTGTTCTGCTCCAGGACTGCGTGGCCGAACTCAGGCCTTATGCCGAACACACCGATCATTTTGTCGAACTGTCCTGCCCCGGCAGCTTGCCGGTGAGCTGGCTTGATCCCTTGCTCGTGCGGAGGGTGGTTTCCAATCTTCTCGTAAACGCTTTTCGGCACACCCCGGCCGGTTGCAGGGTGGAGATTTTTGCTGGGCCGCTGGCTGCAGCTACCGCGGGTGGTCAAGTTGCAGGCAGCGAGACCGCGATGACTGACGGCGTGCTTATACGGGTGGCAGACAACGGGTCGGGTGTTTCGGCGCGGGTGGAGAAGCGTATTTTTGAAGGCGAGGCCACCGGTGTTCTCAAGACCGAGGGGGCTTCTCTTACCACCGGGCTGGGCTTGCCCTTCTGCCGGCTGGCCTGCGAGCGCCTTGGAGGTAGCATAAAGCTCACTCGACAGGGCGGGTTGGGGGCCTGTTTTGTAATCGAATTTCCGGCAGGCTGAAGTGAACACGGCGGTAGTTGTCGCGCCAGGCCCCGTGCCGTTGCCGCCTTCGACCCGGGTACCTGACGCGACTACCCTCTGCGACGAGGGCAGTGCCGAAGTTGCAACTTCCCTGCCAAGCCACAGTTGGCTGGCAGATCCGGGGGCAGCCTTATTATTGGGGCCATAAGCGGCTTCCCGGGGGTGGATAGGTAGATCTCGAATTCGCAAAACCGAGAAAACCGGGGTGCTGGATTCCCGGAAGCGGGAATACTTCAGTTAGCCCGGCTGGTTGCCGCCCGGGCGGAACGGGAGGTTCGGGCGGGGTCTTTTTCGCCGTCGGCGGAGCTCTCAGCTGCCTTCTCGATAGAGCTTTCGAGTTTGTCGAGCCGGTGGCCGTGCCCCATGGTTTCGTCGGGCCTGTCGAGCAGTCGGCTGAACCCCCGCATACGTTCCTGGACCATGACGAAGAGTTCGGGGTAAACAGTCAGCAGTTCGGTCTGCTCGATGGCAGCGGTTATCTGTTGGGCTTCGAGTTCGGTTACGCCCTCGCTGACCCTGGCTCGCGCTTCGTCCAGCTTGGCTCGTTCGCGGTCAAGGGCCGATTGCATCGTGACCAGGAAAGGGCCGTCGTCTACGTCAACTTCCATTATGGCGGAGAGTGCCTTGAGTACGCGGGCGTGAAAACGCTCGTCGCTCGCCAGGCCCTTCCAGAACTCTGCGAGTTCGTTATTCCCCGCGTGAAGCTCGGCCAGCTCGTCGTACATTCTGCCGGTTTCGTCTTCGATGCGGGCGCAGTTATGGAGTATCTGCCGCAGGTACATTACACCCGTGTCGCAAGCAGGTGTCGTGCCAAGACTGCTGGGCACGCTGATTTCCCGGTGGCGCTGCCCAAGCTGTTTATTCGCTTGCTGGAACTTCGCAGCCCTGGGAAAAAACCAGGCATTGTTTCTCCGTGACGTGGACAAGAACCAGCGCGCTTGGTGGCTTTTCCGGGCAGCTGGGAGTTTTAGGCGGGCTGGCACGGCACCTGCACATTCGCAGGCGAGTCGGTGCTGTCGGTAACAGAGGGGAGCTGGCCCAGGCCGGGCCAGTGCCTGGCCGCGAGGAGGTAAACGGGCGTGAAGACTTTCAAAAAAATACTTGCCGTTACGGACTTGTCTTCAGAATCCCTGTCTGCAGTTTCTTATGCCGGCCACCTGGCCCGCGCCCAGGGAGCGAGTCTTGTCGTGCTTCACGTGGCTCACAGTACTACTGTGCTCTTTACCGAGTTCGTGCCGGGAATAGACATGACCGCGATCGACGAGGAAATTGAAACCGCGGCCCGCGAAAGACTCGGGAGTTGGGCGAAGCGCCATCTGCGCAAAGTCGAGCAGTTGGAGTTGATCGTGCGCAGGGGGCTCGTGCCCGAAACGGTGTGCGAGGTGGCGGCTGAGACCGGCGCCAGCATCATCGCCATGGCCACCCACGGGCGCACCGGCGTTGGCCGCATGGTGCTCGGCAGCGTTACCGAGAAGGTACTCGCCCGGGCTCCCTGCCCGGTGCTGGTTGTCAGGCCTCCCAACCCGGTGGTCGAGGTAAAATCCGGCTGACGCATTCCGGGTTGACCCGTTTCCTGGGTTGACGCAGTGCCGGTGGCCCAATAGCCTTGCCGGTCCGCGGCCTGAACACGATGGATTCCCAACCCGGCAATGGAAAAAACAACAGCGCAGCCAGGTCCCTGCGTTTCGTGGTGGACGACGGCCTGGTGCTCGTGGGCGACGCCCACGGTGACAGTTCTGCTCCGCCGGTGTTGTTGCTGCACGGCGGCGGCCAGACGAGGCACGCATGGAAGAACACGGCCAGGGAGCTTGCAGAGGCTGGCTATTACGCGGTTGCTCTCGACCAGCGTGGACACGGTGACAGTGGTTGGTGTGAGCGCGGCGATTACGGCTTCCAGGTTTTCGCCGATGACCTATGCCGGGTGGCCGGACAGTTAAACGGCGCCGTCGCCCTGATCGGGGCATCGCTCGGTGGCCTGGCTGCGTTGATCTGCGAGGGTGAGTTGGCACCGGGGCAGGCGTCGGCGGTGGTGCTGGTAGACATCGCCCCGCGCATGGACAGCGACGGAGTCGAACGTATCGTTGCTTTCATGAAGGCCCGGCCCGATGGCTTTGCGAGTCTCGAAGAGGCGGCCGATGAAGTAGCCGGCTATCTCCCTCATCGACGCAGACCGCCATCGGTCGACGGCCTTGCCCGAAACCTGAGACGGGGCGAGGACGGGCGCTGGCGGCGGCACTGGGACCCCGGTTTTCTCAGCGCGCGCGGCACATCGGAAGACAGAGAAAACTTTCACCTCCGCTTGATGAAGGCAGCCGCTTCGCTTGAAGTGCCGACGCTGCTGGTTCGCGGCGGCATGAGCGAGATAGTGAGCGAAGAAGGCGCGCTTGAGTTTCTCAACGTCGTGCCCCACGCCGAGTACGTCGACGTGGAAAAGGCCTCGCACCTGGTGGCCGGGGATCGCAACGACGAGTTCTGCTCGGCGGTGGTCGAGTTTCTTTCACGCACGGTACCCGCCTGACGGTACCCGGCTGACCTTGCAGTTGGATTAACTCCCCCCGGAAGGGTGGGGAGCAGGTACATGGGCGCTCGGGACTGCAGCTGATCGTGCCGGACGCACGCAAATACCTTGACAACAAGGAGTTAAGCAGTGTTCTATTGTACAAGCCCCGGGGCCCGATTTTTATGGGGTGTCCGGGGCTTGATGTTCGTGCAGTATCGACTCTACACAGCCCTGCTGGCTTCGAGCCTGGCCCTGCTTTTTCCGGTGGCGGCGGTGTCGGCCACCATAACCATCATCAACCTGGACTCGGCCGGCGTGGGCCTGAACGACACGACGCCAGCCACTCCCGTGGGCGGCAATACCGGCACCACCAAGGGTGCCCAGGCGCTGCAGACTTTCGAACACGCTGCCTCGATATGGGCGGGCCTGCTCGACAGCAGCGTCGAGATAAAGGTCGGCGCCAGCTTCGCCGCTCTCAGCTGCACGACTAATTCCGGTACGCTTGGGTCGGCGGGTACGCAGACGGTCCATCGCGATTTTCTCAACGCTCCGCTCGCTTCTACCTGGTACCCGCAGGCCCTGGCCAACGCTCTTGCGGGGAGTGATCTCGACCCTGCGAACAATGATATAGGTATGCAGTTCAATGGCGCGATGGGCACCACCGGCTGCCTGGAGTCGCTATCCTGGTACATGGGTCTGGACGAGGTCGAGCCTGCTAACACCATCAACCTCGCGAGCGTGGCGTTGCACGAGATCGGCCATGGACTCGGATTTGCCAGCTTTGTAACGCTTTCGTCGGGGGCACTGTTCAATGGCCTGCCGGACGCATACAGCAGCCTGCTCGAAGATCACTCCACCGGCACGCTCTACCCGGCCATGACCAATGCGCAGAGGGTGACGGCAAGCAGCGATACCGGCGACCTGCACTGGACCGGGGCCGCGTCGGTGGCTGCATCGGGGTCGCTCAGTTCGGGCGTGCACGCCAGTGGCCACATCGAGATTTATGCCCCCAGCCCGCAGGAGCCCGGCTCGTCGGTGTCTCACTGGAGTACGTCCGCTTTTCCCAACGAGTTGATGGAACCCAGCCACACCGGTCCCGATCTTGACCCTGGGCTGGCGCTGGAACTCATGGTCGATCTTGGCTGGCAGCTGCTCAGCGCTTGTTCAGGCGGGGTGCCCGACGGTACGGCCTGCGATGACGGGTTGTTCTGCAACGGCGCCGATACCTGCAGCGGGGGAGCGTGCAGCAGCCACGCCGGCGACCCCTGCAGCGGGGGTAGCGAGTGCAGCGCCACCTGCAACGAGGTTGCCAATAACTGCTTCGACATCGCTAACACGCCATGCACTGCCGATGCCATCGAGTGCACCGCCGACGTATGCGACGGCGCAGGAGCGTGCAGTCACACCGACGCCAGTGCCCAGCCTGGCGGTTGTGGCGACGACGGCACCTACCGTTGCGACGACTCCAATGATCCGGGTGGTCCCAGCAGTTTTGTCTACGACGACATCGCCTCCAGCGGTACCTCGCTTGCGCTGGCAGATGACGCGTCGTCCGGCGCGGCGCTGGGTTTTACGTTCAACTATTACGGCACCGATTACACGTCGCTGAACGTATGCTCGAACGGCCTGGTTTCCTTTACCGACAGCAGTTGCCCGCTCACCGCCGCTTCTATACCCACCGCCGCTGCCCCTAACGCCGCTATCATGGCCTTTTGGGAAGACCTGAACCCTGAGCTGGGCGGAACAATCCACTATGAAACCCTGGGCGCTGCCCCGCAGCGGCGCTTCGTTGTGCAGTTTACCAACATACAGCACTTCGGCGGTGGCTCGCCGGCCAGCTTTCAAGTGGTACTTTTCGAAAGCGCCAATAACATCGAGGTGAGGTACCTGTCAGCCATCCCGGATGGTGGCACGCACACTATCGGCATTGAGAACGCCACGGGAACCGACGGCATACAGGTGGTAAACGGAAACCCCGGAACCCTGGCCAACTTCACGATCCGTTATGACACCGGCGTCGCCTGTGACGACGGCAACGTGTGTACCTTCCATGACATATGCGTTTCGTCGGTGTGCAGCGGCTCAAACCTGGTGACCTGCACGGCCAGTGACCAGTGCCACGACGTAGGAACATGTGATCCGGGTACGGGCGTCTGCAGTGACCCGGTTGCTGCCAATGGAACTGCCTGCGACGACGGCGATGCGTGCACGCAGACCGACAGCTGCCAGGCGGGCGTTTGCACGGGCTCAAACCCGGTAACCTGCACGGCCAGCGACCAGTGCCACACGGTTGGAACATGCAACCCGGGTACCGGCGTCTGCAGTGACCCGGCGGTGGGCAACGGTACCGCCTGCGACGACAGCAACGCCTGCACGCAGAGCGACAGCTGCCAGGCGGGTAGCTGTGCGGGCGCCAACCCGGTTGTCTGTAACGCCAGCGACCAGTGCCACGACGTTGGAACATGTGACCCGGGTACCGGTGTCTGCAGTGCCCCGAACGCCGCCAACGGCACGGTCTGCGACGACGGCGCGTTCTGCAACGCGGGCGAAACCTGTACGGCTGGTGTTTGCGGTGGCGGTGGCTTGACCGACTGCTCGGGCGCGGGCGACCAGTGCAACACCGGCAGCTGCAACGAGACCAGCAATGCCTGCGAAGCCGTGGTCGCCAACGAGGGCAATGCCTGCGACGACGGGGATCCTGCCACCACTGGTGACCAGTGCTCGGCAGGCGTATGCAGCGGCACGATTCCACCGCCGCCAGCCGTGGTGAGCATTTCACTTCCGGCGGGCGACCCGGTGCCAGGACAGATAATCACGGGTGAGCTACTGATAGAGACCAGCCTGCCGCTGGGTAACTACGGAATAGATATAAACTGTGACGCCGCGTTGTTGACGATAGTGCCCCCGGTATCGGGAGGTAATACCACCGAGTTTACAGCTGCGCCGGTGCAGAGCCTGGGCGCTTGCAGTGCGACCCTGAGCGGATTTCAATTCTCTAACCTTTTGTCACCAACCGGGGTGGTGAGCGTGGCCCATGTACAGTTCGAGGTGCTTGCCGGGGCCGTTGCCGGTAGCAGCAGCACGGTTGACCTGGTTCCCTCGGTCATTGGCGATACTGACGGCAACAGTCTCGCGTTTGTTGACCTGGATAATACGATTACGATTGCCGCTGTATGCGGTAACGGCCTGCTCGAGCTGGGCGAACAGTGCGACGACAGCAACACTGACGCCGGGGATTGTTGCTCGGCGACCTGTACCTTCGAGCCGGGCTCCTGTGACGACAGCGATGCCTGTACGCAGAGCGATAGCTGCCAGGCCGGGGTGTGCACGGGCTCGAACCCTGTTGTCTGCACGGCCAGCGACCAGTGCCACACGGTTGGCAGCTGCGATCCGGGTACCGGTGTCTGCAGTGATCCGGCTGCTGGCAACGGAGTGGTCTGCGATGACGGAGACGAGTGCACGCAGAGCGATACGTGCCAGGCGGGGGTGTGCACGGGCTCAAACCCTGTTGTCTGCACGGCCAGCGACCAGTGCCATGACGTTGGCAGCTGCGATCCGGGTACCGGCGTCTGCAGTGACCCGGCGACGGGCGATGGAACTGCTTGCGATGACGGAGACGAGTGCACGCAGAGCGATACGTGCCAGGCGGGGGTGTGCACGGGCTCAAACCCTGTTGTCTGCACGGCCAGCGACCAGTGCCATGACGTTGGCAGCTGTGACGCGGGGACCGGTGTGTGCAGTGATCCGGCGACGGGCGATGGAACTGCCTGCGACGACGGCGACCCGGCGACCACCAGTGATGTATGTACGGGCGGCGTGTGCAGCGGGGTAGATCTCTGCGCGGCGGTGACCTGCACGGCCAGTGACCAGTGCCATGACGTTGGCACTTGTGCTCCGTCAACGGGCGCCTGCAGCGACCCAGCGTCGGCCAACGGTACAGCCTGCGACGACGGCGATCCCGTTACGACGGGCGACGAGTGCGTAGGCGGGGTTTGCGGCGGGACAGATCTCTGCGCGACGGTTACCTGCACGGCCAGCGACCAGTGTCATGTAGCCGGTAGCTGCGACCAGGCAACTGGCCTTTGCAGCGATCCGATCGCCGGCAACGGCACCGGCTGCGACGACGGCGACCCGGCCACTACCAGTGATGTATGTACGGGCGGGGTGTGCAGCGGGGTAGATCTCTGCGCGACGGTTACCTGCACGGCCAGTGACCAGTGTC
>JACNKC010000035.1 GCA_014382245.1 Pseudomonadota bacterium
GCGCCGCCCGGGCCAGCCCCTCGGACACGGTGTAACGCGTCGTCCAGATTGGTATCCCCTGCACCCGGGCCGCAGCCCCCTGCCTGGCAGCGGAGTTGAGAGATTGTACCCCTTCTTCACTCGGAAGAGGGTCTTCTTTGCCGTACAGCATTCCGGGCCACTCCTCGACGTAAATGCAGTATAGCGTGTTTTCACCCATACCCTTCACCCTCGCCAGCGCCTCTGCCACTACCCCGGAGCTTTCCCCGCGTACGGCCACAAGGGTCGAGCTCGTGTACAGCGGCTTCAAATCCGCTGCCATCGCGAGATTGACTATCTCTGCCTGTACCTCGGGGGCGTGGGCCTCGCCCCGTTCTGACCGACGAAGGTCTTCGCGCGACACCGACGGAATGTGATGGATCGCTTCTTTAATCCAACCTTCTCTCAGTGCGATGCCGTAGATCATGCCGGCGGTGGCTATGCCCCCGCCAAAGGCAGTCGCCAGTGGTTTCTCTACTATGTTGACCAGCCAGGCCACCACCACCATCGTGGTCGGCACCAGGCCCACCAGGAACACCCAACCACGCTTCCTGTCGCGCCAGCGCAGAAGGTCGAGTCCACCCGACTCGATGGTAAACGCGCCCAGCAGGCCGAAGGCGTACATATCGCCCAGCACGCCCATCTCGCCCTGGGTGACCAGCACAATCGCGATGGGCACGATGGTGGCCACCAGTATGGCTATGTGCGGAGTGTTGAAGCGCCGATTACGTCGCATCATGCGACGGGGGACGTAGTGCAAGTCGGCCAGTTTCAAGAAAACGTGGTAGGCACCGATGATGGCCGTGTTGGCCGCGAACAGCAGCAGCGACGCAGCGGTGAACACCACCGCCGTCGACAAGAACTGCACGTTGGTCTGGGCCGCGAGGTCAGAAATGAAACGTTCGCTGCCCGGTATCGATACGTTGGCACCCACTTTTGCCACCGACAGCAAGGTCAGCATGGGCGAGGTCAACAGTATGGTGATTATCACACCCACCATGGCGAACATGGCCGTGCGCTTGACCGGTTGCCGCAACACCGGCGACAGCTGGCTGATGCTCTCCAGTCCCGAAAAAGCCAACCACGCCGCTCCGAAACCGACCAACAGCTCTCGCATACCCAGCTCGCGAACGCCGTCAAAAAGACTGAACAGTGTTTTCCAGCCCTCGAGATCGAGGCTGGTGAGCATGACCAGCAGCACGACCATGTTGGTGAGGAAGGAGGCCACTGCCATCACCAGCGAGAGCCTCGCGCTCTCGCGCACGCCCACGATGTTGACCGCCGCCAGCAGCCCCAGGCCCAGGCAGGCAAAAAAGGGTACGTTGCTCGCCACGGTCGGGAAAACACTCGACAGGTAATAGAAACCCGAAGTGGACGAGATCGCGCAGGTCAGGAAGAAATCCACCGTGATGAACATCCCGCCCAGGGCGCCCATTCGTTCCCCGAAGGCCATCTCGCCGATCGCCACCACGCCGCCGCCGTTGGGCGTGCGCTCCACGATCTCTATGTACTTGATAGAGATGAGCACAAATCCCACCGAAGTGAGCAGAACGAAGAAAGGAGCGTTGGTGCCTACCAGTTCGAACAGTATGCCCGGCACGTAGTAGACCGATGTCCCGATATCACAGAACACCACGGCCCATGCCAGCAACCACGTAAGCTGCCGTGCGCCGTCCTGGGAAGAATTGGATGCAGCCAACAGACCAGCGGGGCAAAGACCGTCGGCTACTCAGGCCTGCTCGAGTTGCAACAGCAACTCTTCGCGCCCGGTCACCGGGGCCGAACACGACGTACCCCGGCAAAGCCAGGCCGTCGGAACTCCCTCGGCATTATTTTTACCGCGAACGGGGGCTGGGAGCCAGCTTTCGCCTGTGCCATCTGACAGGGAAAGTATCTCGAGACCCGGCAGGGGATATGCGAGCGCCTCGGCGGTCAGCGATCCGACTCCGTCCTGCAACGGCGCGGAGGGCAACGGCTTCTCGCCACGGATGACCAGCAAGGACCTGCCGCTGAGCGTCGCCAGGGTCACCCCGAGCAGGGCCGCTCCACCGTGGGGGTTGGCCAGGGCTGTCCCCAGCAGAGCCTCGCGTGAACGTTCAGCCGCCTCAAACCAGTGTTCCTCGGCCGTAAAAAGATACAGCCTGTCGAGCAATTCCACGGCAACCGCGTTGCCCGACGGGACTGCCGAATCCCAGGCTTCGCGGGTGCGCGCAAGCGGTGTATCTGCTCCCGCCTGGGAAAAATAGAACCCGCCCTCGGCGTGGGCAAAACGGTCGAGCAGTCCCTGCCCCAAAGCCTTCGCTTCGTCGAGAAAGCGCGGTTGTGAAGTAGCCGTAAACAGTTCCAGGCAAGCGCGGCCCATGAAGGCGTAGTCGTCGAGGAAAGCCCCCACCCGTGCCGAGCCGCCGGCGTGCAGGTGCAGCAGGCCACCGTCGCCGTCGCGCATCTGCGACAACACGAAGTCGACAGCAGCCTGCGCGTCAGCTACCAGGTCAGCACGACCGGCTGCCCGGCCGGTAGCCGCCATCGCCGCTGCGGCCAGCCCGTTCCAGTCGGCCATCACCTTGTCGTCTCTTGTCGGAGCAACCCTGTCCTGCCGCCGTGCCAGCATGGCGGGCAGCACCCTGCCAAGAAGTTCGCGGTCGCCGGCCGATGGCTCACCCGCGAGGGCCTCCAACCTGATAACGTTGCCAGGCTCCGGGGCGCCACCCCCTTCCCAGTTTCCGGCTTCGCTCACGTCGAGCAGTTCGCAAGCCCGGGCAAAGTCGGCTGGCGCCACCGCGTCGGCCAATTGCTCGCGGGTCCAGGTATAGAAAATGCCTTCCACGCCTTCACTGTCAGCGTCGAGGGTGGCCGCAAAACCACCGCCCGGCAAGCGCATATCACGCCTGAGCCAGTCGAGGGTGGAAACCGCGACCTCGAGATACCGCCCATGGCCGGTCAGCTTCCAGGCCCCGAGGTAGCTGGCCGCCAGTGAAGCCTGGTCGTAAAGCATCTTTTCAAAATGGGGAACGTGCCAGACCCGGTCTACCGAGTAGCGATGGAAGCCACCGCCCACGTGGTCGTGCAGGCCGCCGTCGGCCATCGAGTCCCAGCTCAACCGCAGCAATGCACGGCGCTTGTCGTCGGCTTCGTGCGCCTCGGCTGCCAGGAGCAGGTCGAGCGCGCTGCAGGACGGAAACTTGGGCTGGCTGCCAAAACCCCCGTGCTCGCTGTCCACGGTTTCGAGCAGGCCATCGGCCACGCGCAGCAAGCGGCCAGCATCAACGGCGCGAGCAGCGTCCCTGTCGCTCGCCATTTCACGCCGCAACCAGTCCGCGGTCTTGGCGGCACTTTCGCTGACCTCGTCGCGTCGGTCGTTCCAAGCCCTGGCCACTCCCGCCAGCACCCGGCCAAAACCAGGCAACTGGCCGCGGTCCTCGGGCGGAAAATACGTGCCGGCGTAAAACGGCTCGAGACCCGGAGTAAGAAAAACCGTCATCGGCCAGCCTCCGTGACCGGTCATGGCCTGCACCGCGCGCATATAGAGTTGGTCAAGGTCAGGGCGTTCTTCGCGGTCGACCTTGATGCACACGAACAGCTCGTTCATCTGTGCGGCCAGAGTCGGATTCTCGAAGGTCTCGCGCTCCATGACGTGACACCAGTGGCAAGCCGAGTAACCAATGCTGAGCAGGACGGGGAGCTGTTCCTGCCGCGCTCGCGCCAGCGCCGCCTCACCCCAGGGCTGCCAGGCCACGGGGTTCTCCGCGTGTTGCTGCAGGTAAAGGCTGGGCTCGTCCGAAAGGCGATTTACCGCGGTCTTATTCGACACAGGGCTGGCCATGGGCAAGCATAATCATGGACCTCAAAAGTCCACAATGATAGGCGGGCCCCGTGGGCCCTCCGCGCGGCTAGGAGCCCGTCCCCAGCTGCGCCTCGGCCAGCTTGAGAGCCAGCAGCGCAGCCTCGGTGGCTTCCGTATCGGCCGCCGGATCGTCGAGTGTCGCCTGGGCCTGGTCGCGGTCGCGCGCTGCCGCCTCGGCGTCAATTTCGCCTGCCGGTTGGGCGCTGTCGGCGAGTACGGTGACCGTATCGTCCACGACCTCGGCGTAGCCGCCGCTCACTACCAGCTCGTGCTTGTCGCCCCTTGCGTCGGTGTAACTGAGCACGCCGGTGTCCAGTCCGCCAAGAAAGGTAACGTGCTCGGGCAGTACGCCGAATTCACCGGCGATGCCCGGGGCCGTGAGTTCACTGACCTCGGTATCGGCCAGCACCCTTTCCGGGGTCACTATGCGCAAGCGAAGGCTCACGTCAGGCCGCCATCTTCTCGGCTTTCTCGCGGGCCTGCTCGATGGTGCCTACCATGTAGAAGGCCTGTTCGGGCAGATCGTCGTGTTTTCCTTCGACCAGTTCCTTGAAGCCCGAGATCGCGTCCGCGCGTTTGACGTAAACACCCGGCGTGCCGGTAAAGGTCTCGGCAACGTGGAAGGGCTGGGAAAGGAAACGCTGCACCTTGCGGGCCCGCGCCACCACCAGCTTGTCCTCTTCGGAGAGCTCGTCCATCCCGAGAATCGCGATGATGTCCTGCAGATCCTTGTAGCGCTGCAGCACTTCCTGCACCGAGCGGGCCACGTCGTAGTGCTCCTGTCCCACCACGTTGGGGTCGAGTATGCGCGAGGTCGAATCCAGCGGATCCACGGCCGGGTAAATGCCCAGCTCGGCGATCTGCCGCGACAACACCGTGGTGGCGTCCAGGTGGGTGAAGGTCGTTGCCGGTGCCGGGTCGGTGAGATCATCGGCGGGCACGTAAATCGCCTGCACCGAGGTAATTGAACCCTTGGTCGTGGTCGTGATGCGCTCCTGCAATCCACCCAGGTCGGTACCCAGGGTGGGCTGGTAACCCACCGCCGAAGGCATGCGCCCGAGCAGGGCCGACACTTCCGAGTTGGCCTGCGTGAACCTGAAAATGTTGTCGATGAACAGCAGGACGTCCTTGCCGTCGTGGTCGCGGAAGTACTCGCAACATGTCAGCGCCGTCAGGGCCACCCGCGCACGCGCGCCGGGCGGCTCGTTCATCTGCCCGTAGATCAACGCCGTCTTGTCGATGACCCCCGACTCGCGCATCTCCATCCAGAGGTCGTTGCCTTCACGGGTACGCTCGCCTACGCCGCCGAACACCGAGTAACCTCCGTGTGCCTGGGCGAGGTTGTTGATCAGCTCCATGATGATGACGGTCTTGCCGACGCCAGCACCGCCGAACAGTCCGATCTTGCCACCCTTGGCGTAGGGACACAGAAGGTCGACCACCTTGATGCCGGTTTCAAAAGCCTCGACGGCCGTCGACTGCTCGGTAAACTCGGGGGCAGCCCTGTGTATGGGCCACCTGTCGGTCGCCTCTACCGGTCCGCCGCCGTCAACCGGCTCGCCGATGACGTTGAGGATGCGCCCCAGGACAGCCTCGCCCACCGGCGTGGTGATGGGCTGTCCGGTGTTGGTGACCTCGGAGCCGCGCACCAGCCCTTCGCTGGAGTCCATGGCTATGGTTCGTACCGTGCTCTCGCCGAGATGGGCCGCGACCTCCATTACCAGGTTGTCGGGCTCGTCGTTGATAGCCGTGTTGGTGACCGTGAGAGCGGTCAGGATATCGGGCACCTCGCCGGGCGGAAATTCCACGTCCACCACTGCGCCCATCACCTGGGTGATCCTGCCTTTAGCCATTACTGCTCGTCTCCTCCGTAGTTTGTCGCCGCCCCGCGTTGGCCTGCGGCCCGCGCTCGAGTGCGTCAGTCCCTGTGTGCTTTAACCGTTGAGTGCCTCGGCTCCGGCGATGATCTCCATGAGCTCACCGGTAATCGTTGCCTGCCTCGCCTTGTTCATCTGCAGTGTCAGCGCGTCCATCATCTCGCCAGCGTTACGCGTGGCGCTGTCCATTGCCGTCATGCGTGCGCCGTGTTCACTCGCGGCCCCTTCGAGCATTGCCTGGTAGACGGTGGTCTCCAGGTAACGGGGCAACAAGCCCGCCAGCAGTTCCTCGGCGCCCGGCTCAAACAGGTAGTCGGTGGCCTCATCGTCGCCCTCGGCGCTTACAGCGTCACCGTCCTGCTGCGACGATGCCTCGCCTCGATCGATGGGCAGTATCTGCCGGGTGCGCACTATCTGGGTCATGGCCGATTTAAACTCAGAGTAAACCAGGTACACCGAGCCGGCGTCGCCCTCGGTAAACAAGCGGGCAGCCTCGGCTGAAACTTCGCGCGCGAGCTCCAGGCTCACCCCGCCAGGCACGTTGACGTGCGCAGTCAGAACGCGATCGCTGCGGTTCTTGAAATAGTCGTTGCCCCGCCGCCCGCAAATGGTGAGCGAAGAACCCTCTCCCTGCTCAGATGCCATGAAAGCCTCTGCGGCCTTGGAAAGGTTGGTGTTGTAGGCTCCGCAAAGTCCCCGGTCCGACGTGATCAGCAGCACGTGCACGGGCGCATCGCTGCCCTCGCCCAGAAATGGATGCGAGGAAGCCTCGACCCTGTTGGCCAGGTTGGCCAGCAGCGACTGGAGCTTTTCAGAATACGGACGCGACGCGGCCACCTGGTCTTCCGCCCTGCGCAGCTTGGCGGCCGACACCATCTTCATGGCCCGCGTTATCTGCTGGGTGCTGCGCACCGAAGAAATGCGCTTACGGATGTCTTTGAGGTTGGCCATCGTAGTTTCTGGTCAGCAGCGCGACGGTTCAGGCCGCGAAGACTCCCTGGAACTGCTCAAGCGCCGCGTCGAGCTTCGCCTTGAGATCGTCATCGAGTTCTTGTTTCTCGGCTATGGCCGGCAGCAACTCGGCATGCGAGTTGTCGAGGTAACTCATCAACTCGCTTTCGTAGCGCCCCACATCCGAGGGGCCGACATCGCCCATCAATCCGTTGGTCGCCGCGTAGAGAATCACCACCTGCCGCTCGATGGGCATTGGCTCGTACTGTCCCTGCTTGAGCACTTCGACGAGCAGTTCGCCCTGGGCCAGCTGTTTCTGGGTGGCGGCGTCAAGATCTGATCCGAACTGCGCAAAGGCCGCCATCTCGCGAAACTGGGCAAGATCGAGGCGCAGTGTCCCCGCGACTTTTTTCATCGCCTTGACCTGGGCCGCGCCACCCACTCGAGAAACCGACAGGCCCACGTTCACCGCGGGGCGAACGCCTGAAAAGAACAGGTCCGACTCGAGGTATATCGGCCCGTCGGTGATCGAGATAACGGTGGTAGGAATATAAGCCGCCACGTCGCCCGCCTGGGGCTCGGTGAGAGGCAGGGCCGTGAGCGAACCTCCTCCCACTGAGTCATTCATCTTGGCCGCACGCTCGAGGAGACGCGAGTGCAGGTAGAACACATCACCCGGGTAGGCCTCGCGTCCCGGCGGCCGTCTGAGCAGTAACGACAACTGGCGATAAGCGGTGGCCTGCTTGGACAGGTCATCGTAAATGATCAAGGCGTGCTGGCCGTTGTCGCGAAAATACTCACCCATGGCCACGCCGGCGTAGGCCGCGAGAAACTGCAGCGGTGCCGCCTCCGAGGCCGTGGCCGAAACCACTATAGTGTAGTCCATCGAGCCGTGTTTCTTGAGGCGGTCTACCACCTGCGCCACCGAAGACCGCTTCTGGCCGATGGCGACGTATATGCAGACCACGTCGCCGCCCTTCTGGTTAATGATCGTGTCTATGGCCACCGCGGTCTTGCCGGTCTGTCGGTCTCCGATGATCAGCTCGCGCTGACCGCGGCCGATAGGGATCATCGAATCAACGGCCTTGATACCCGTCTGCAACGGTTCGTTGACAGACTGGCGATCGACGATGCCCGGCGCCTTGACCTCGATGCGGCGGTTCTCGCTGCTGTCGATATCACCCAGTCCGTCTATCGGCTGGCCAAGCGCGTTGACCACCCGCCCGAGCAGGCCCTTGCCCACCGGAACCTCGGCGATACGACCGGTGCGCTTTACCTCACCGCCCTCGGCAATTTTTTCCGGGTCACCGAACACGGCCGCGCCAACGTTGTCCTCTTCGAGGTTCAACGCCATGCCGTAAATACCACCCTCGAACTCAAGCAGTTCGCCCAGGGCGACGCGGTCGAGTCCGTGTATGCGGGCGATACCGTCGGCGCTCGAAAGCACGCGACCGGTTTCACGGATCTCAACCTCGCGGTCAAAGTCCCGTATCTGGTCCCTGATAATATCGCTGATCTCTGATGCCCTGATCTGCATCACTTCTCCCTCGGGTCGTGTTGCCCGATTTCCCTGTTGTCTTTTTCAGTCGTCATTTCTGCGTTCGCACTTCTTCCGGGGCACTCGACCAACGATACTCAGTCGTTTCCGCCCATGCTGCGGGCCAACCTTCGCAAGCGCGTGCGCACGCTACCGTCAAAAACGCGTCCCTGCACTTCTACTTCGACCCCGCCCAGCAGGCCAGGATCAACCTCGAGCTCAGGCATCACGGTGCCGCCTGTCCGGCCACCAGCGAGATCGGCAAAACGCTGTGCGATGGAATCGAGCTCGTCCGCCGTAAGTTCGCTGGCCGACCTGACCGCGATTCTTACGCGACCCTCGACCTCGTCCTCCATGGCGCGGTAACACTCATCTATGGCCGGCAGTTCGGCCAGCCGGTCCTTCTTGGCGAGCAACCTGACGAAACGCCCTATCGTTGAACCCTCGCCCGCAGCCGCCACCATGGCAGCTGCAATTTGCTGCCGCTGGGCAAGGCCCATGCGGCCAGCAGCCAGCTGGTCGCCTTCCAACCGGTCCAGGCCATCAGCGAGCTGCGCCAGGTCCTGCCCGGTTTCCTGCACCCGGTTTTCTTCGCCGGCCAATGAAAACAGGGCCCGGGCGTAGCGCCGTGCTGCGGCTCCCGAAATCACTGGAGGCTGTTCTCCCCGGTCGTCTTCTCGGCTGCCGATACTTCTTTGAGAAACTCTTCGATCAGGCGGTTACGATCGGCGTCGCCGAGCTTGCTGGCCAGTGTCGTAGAGGCCAGCTCAGCAGCCAGCCGCGCGGCCTCCGCACGTAACTCGGCACGCGCTGTCTCGTAGTCACTTTGCGCGGTGCGACCGGCTTCGGTAAGCATGCGCGCGGCAGCTTCACGCGCCGCCACGAGCAATCGCTTGCCGTCGGCCTCGGCCATGGCCCTGAGCTCGGCAGTCAATTCTTCGCGCGCCTGGTCAAGACCCGCCAGCTTTTCCTGGTACTCGGCCTGCACGCGCTCGGCTTCTTCCTTTGCGCGTGCGGCGGCCGACATGGCTTCCACGAGTTCCTTGCGACGAGAGGCGAGAAAATCGCGCAGCGGCGCCGAGGTAAAACGGTGGAACAGGAACACGAACAGGCAGAAGTTGAATACCGAAGCTCCCAGGTTGAACCAGTCGCCACTGCTGAGGAGATGCTCGCCGGCGTGACCGGCATCGCCGGCGGCCAGTGCAAAACCGGCTCCCGTGAAAACAGCCACCAGTGTAGCGGCAGCCGAAAAAACTGCGGGACGGGCAAGCCGAGCTGCGCGGGTTCCGTTCACGATTGCCCACCGAGGACGGCCTTGACCATCGCGTCTGCCATCTCTTCTGATTGCGCCTTCAAGCTGTTGCGCGCCTCGTCGCGGCTCTGCCAGACTTCCTTCCTGAGTGCGGCCAGGTTGCTGGCGGCCTCTTCGCGGGCCTTCTCTAGGATCGCGGCCTCGTCTACGCGCGCCTGGCTCCTGACTTCTTCGGCAGCCACCTGGGCCTGGGCCCTGCTGGCCTTGAGCTCCTGCTCGTAGCGCTCGTTCATCTGCTGGGCTTCTTCGCGACCGCTGGCGGCAAGGTCCTGGTCGCCGGCCGTGCGCTGTTCGCGCTCCTCGAGCAGGCGCCCGAAAGGCTCAAACAACAGCCGATTGAGCAGGTAAGCGAGCACAAAAAAGCTTACCAGCTGAATGATAAAGGGAGCTTGCAGTTCGAAATTCATCTATCGAACGGTCCAGTCAAAAGATCCTGTCTCAAGGTCACAGCGCAGTGGAGGTAACGACGCCGATAACCGGTTTGTAGATCAAAACGGGCCCTTCCAGCGCCCAACGCGCCGGAGCCTCGCGGCCCAACCTTGTTTGGCTAACACCGCCCGAAGAGCTTGTCAAAACTGCTCGCGGGCGAAGACCCGGCAGGGTCAACCCAGCAACCGATCGGCCAGCCCGCTAAGCTCTTCTTCCGAGTAGAACTCGATCTCCACGCGCCCACCCCTGCCCTTGCGACGTACCCGCACGCGGGTGGATAGCGCACGCCCGAGACGCTCCTCCAGCCCACCTGTTTCGAGCTCTGCAGGGCCATCCTTAGAGCCGGCCTGCTCCCCATGGTCGGAGGCACTGTCAGCCTGGGCATCGGTGATACGGCGCACTTCTTTCTCCGTCTGCCTGACCGACAGACCCCGTTTGCACACGCTCTTTGCCGTCTTTATCTGCAGGGCAGCGGTCGGCAGGGCGAGCAACGCGCGGGCGTGCCCCTCGCTCAACTCCGAGCTCTCGAGCAGTTCTTTGATCGGCGCCGGCAAGCCTATCAAGCGCAATGAGTTGGCTACGCTTGCACGCGACTTACCCACCCGCCTGCCGACATCCTCCTGGGTGTAGCCGTACTCGTTGATCAGTCGCCGATAAGCCGAAGCCTCTTCCAGGGGCGCGAGGTCCTGCCTCTGTATATTCTCAACGAGCGCAAGTTCGACCAGCTCGGCCTCGGAAACCTCTTCGCGCACGATGACCGGCACCTGCTTCAGACCAGCCAGTGTGGCCGCACGCAGGCGGCGTTCGCCGGCTATGACTTCGTAGCCACCCTTGCTGCGGGTAACAACCAGCGGCTGTATGATACCGTTCTGCTTGATCGAATCCGCGAGCTCGCGCATCGGCTGCTCATCAAAATTGCGCCGTGGCTGACCGCGGCCCGCCCATATGCGCTCGACATCCACCAGGCCCTGGCCCTTGGGCCAGGTCGGCAGGCCGCCAGCGGTCTGGCCATCAACCCCCGGCCCTGCTTCTATCCGCCCAGGGCTTTCTGATGACGCGTCGTCGGGCTCAGGTTCATTGGCAGTGGCCGCCCCGAATATCGCGTCAAGCCCTTTGCCCAGTGCTTGTCTCCTGCTCACTGTGTCCTCCTGCCCGACTCTCCGACGAGCTTGTTTTTAATACTTTCATCAGTAATTCTTCGCCTGCCGCGCGGTAGGCTTCGGCCCCCTTCGACGCCGGGTCGTACAAGAGCACCGGCAAACCGTGCGAAGGGCTCTCACTTATCCGGACGTTGCGCGGGATGACCGTGCTCAACACCAGGCTCTGAAAATGATTCCTCACCTGCTCGGCCACCTGCCGGCTGAGCGTGGTACGACCATCAAACATTGTCAGCAGTATGCCGTCCACCACCAGCGCCGGGTTGAAAGCGCCGCGTATGCGCTCCACCGTGTCGAGTAGGCCGGTCAACCCCTCGAGTGCGTAGTACTCGCACTGCAATGGGATGAGTACCGAGTCGGCCGCCGACAACGCATTGACCGTGATCATCCCCAGCGAAGGAGGGCAGTCTATAAGAACGCATTCATAGCCAGACCGTACTTCTTCAAGCTTCTCGCGCAGGCGGTATTCCCTGGCTTCTTCGCTGATAAGTTCAAGCTCGGCCCCCGCCAGGCTGCGGTCAGCAGGAATAACGTCGAGTTCGGCGAGCCCGGTGGTGCACAGGGCCGATGAAGCGGGCGTGTTGTTAACGAGGACGTCGTAGACCGTGGCCCCACTGCTGCTGCTGGCTCCGACCCCGCTTGAAGCGCTGCCCTGTGAATCAAGATCGACGAGCAGCGTCCGGTGGCCGGTCAGGGCCAGTGCAGCAGCCATGTTGACGGCGGTCGTGGTTTTACCCACACCACCTTTCTGATTCGCTACCGCTACTATGCGCCCCATCGACCCATCCGCTCTTCTCCTCTTGGAATTATCACGCTAGAAGCCTGATTGCGAGCCTTCTGGGCACAGCGGCGGGCACATTCAGCGATACAGACGGCTTTATACCGATCCAGGGGAGGATCTCATTCCGGCTGAGAATTGTTTCACGTGAAACATCTAGCGGAAGCAAAACAGCGCTGAGACCGACTTGTGAAACGATCTGCCACGGACTGAGCCGGAAATTGTTTCACGTGAAACAATCTGGCGACGGTTCAGCCCTGGCCGTCGTCGTTCAGGCGATAAACGAAGAGCCGGCGGCCACCGGCCCGGCCGATATCGTAATCCCGCTGCCTCTCGAATTGCAGACCGCTTTGCCCGGGATCGGGCTGAGCGGCAGCCCCGCCGGCCATGACCAGCAGGTGCCCCCCCTCGCGAAGCAAACCCGCCCCCGTCTCCAAGAAACGATGCGGGGCCTGAAACGCCCGCGACACCACCGCGTCAAAGCGCCGATCCCGAACCCCGGGAGATTCGACGTCCTCGTTGATCACGCTGCAGTTGGTCAGCCGACAGCACCTGATTACCTGCTCCAGGAAACCCGCCCGCTTGCGGCGTTTCTCAACCAGGGTCACGCGTACGCCCGGCAGAACCACCGCCAGGGGCACACCGGGCAAGCCTGCGCCGCTTCCGAGGTCAACAATGTCGCTGCAGCCCGAAAGGCAATCTACCAGGGCCAGCGAATCAAGCAGCTGGGCTTCTACCGCCTGCTCTCGGGGGATAGCTGTGAGCCGCTGGACCCGGTTCCAACGGTAAAGCTCGTCGAGAAAATCTATCAAACTCCGCGCGAGCTGGTCGTCCAGAGCCAGCCCCAACGAGGCTGCTCCAGACTGCAGCCTGGAGAGCTCGCCTTTCATGCACTGCGTTTTTTGAGATGAATCGCGATGGCCGACACCGAGGCCGGCGTCAGGCCACTTACCCGGGAGACCTGCCCCAGCGAAGCAGGCCTGATACGCGCTAGTTTCTCCCGGGCCTCGGCCGACAAGCCCTCGACGGCCTGGTAGTCAAAATCCTCGGACAGGGAGGTACCCTCAAGCTTCTTCATGCGTTCAACCTCTTCGCTCTGGCGGCCGAGGTAGCCATCGTAGGCGGCCTCGGTCTGCACCAGGGCTTCCAGGTCAGGCTCGACTCGGGGAAGGGCAGTCAAACCAGCCCGTTCAACCAGGCGCCTGAGAAGCTGGTAGTCAATCGCAGGCCGCCTGAGCATCTCCCAGCAACTGGTAGAGCCGGTAGGCACCGCTAACCCCACCTCAGCAAGGCCGGCTCGAAGCTCGCCGTCTGGATTGAGCCGGGTTGACTTCAGGGCCGCGGTGGCCCGGCGCAAGCCGCTCTCCCTGCGCTCAAGCGAGGCCAGCCGCTTGCCACTCAGCACGCCGATCGACCGCGCGTGGGCGGCGAGCCTCAGGTCAGCGTTGTCCTCTCTGAGCAGCAATCGATATTCGGCCCTCGAAGTGAACATACGGTAGGGTTCGCCCTCAACACCCCGGGTAACGAGATCGTCTATCATCACGCCAATGTATGCCTCATCGCGAGCCAGCAGCAGGGCATCGCTACCCGACACCAGGCGCACGGCGTTGATGCCTGCCATCAGGCCCTGGGCGGCGGCCTCTTCGTAGCCAGTGGTTCCGTTGATCTGACCGGCCAGGAACAGTCCGCCCAGCACCCGGGTCTCCAGGGATGGACCGAGCTGGATGGGCTCCACGTAGTCGTACTCTATGGCGTAGCCCGGCCTGACAATGATGGCCTGCTCCAGCCCCTCGATACTGCGCACGAACTGTTCCTGCACCTCCAGCGGCAAGGCGGTCGACAGCCCGTTGGGATAAACCTCGTCGCTGTCCAGGCCTTCGGGTTCAAGAAAGATCCGATGAGTATCCCGCTCGGGAAAGCGTACGACCTTGTCCTCCAGGGCCGGACAGTAGCGGGGACCGCCGCAGTCTATCGTGCCGTTGTACATTGGCGATTTCTGGAGGTTATCGCTTATGATGCGATGCGTCATGCGATTGGTCGCGGTGAGGTAACAGCTCAGCTGCTGCAGGGGAGGGTCGATGTCGTCAAAAGAAAAAGTCGGCATGTCCGGGTCGCCCGGCTGCTCGACCAGACGATCCCAGGCTATGCTGCGCGCCGACAGCCGCGGGCAGGTACCCGTCTTCAACCTGCCGGTGAGCAGGCCGACATCGCGCAACGAAGCGCTCAACCCGTGCGAGGCCCGGTCGCCGGCCCGACCGCCGCTGCTCTGCCTGTGGCCTTCGCGGATCAGGCCCTCCAGAAAAGTGCCCGTGGTAACGATCACAGCAGGCGCAAAGTAAGCTTGGCCGCCGCCGCTCATCACGCCCTGCACCCGGCCAGCATCGTGCAGGAGTTCGGTGACCTCGCCTTCAAGCAGGGTAAGCCCTTGCGTGGCACGGGCCACCTGCGTCATGTGGCGACTGTAAAGCAGCTTGTCGGCCTGGGCGCGGGTGGCCTGCACCGCTGGGCCCTTGCGCGTGTTCAAGCGGCGGAACTGTATGCCGCACTCGTCAATGGCACGTCCCATCTCGCCACCGAGGGCATCGATCTCGCGCACCAGGTGGCCCTTGCCTATGCCGCCGATCGCCGGGTTACATGACATGCGTGCAAGTCGGTCCGAGTCCATGGTCACGAGCAGCGTGCGACAACCCGAACGCGCCACCACCAGCGCAGCTTCCATGCCGGCGTGCCCTGCGCCGATGACGATTACGTCATAATCTGTATCCCTGCTTCCCATTGCCTCGGCTGCCGGCTCTCTTACTTGCCCACGCAGAACTCAGAAAATATCACGTCCAGGATCTCTTCGTTATCCAGGACCTCGGTAAGCGCCGACAGCCCTTCGAGCCCCTGCCGTAGCTCGAAGGCGAGCAACTCGCTACCGGCTCGGTCGCGCAACAGGCCACTGGCCTGCTGCAATGCGAGCGCAGCCTTTTCAAGCGAAACGCGGTGCCGCTCCCTGCCCATGAAGGCGGGCTGCCCGGGCTCGCCCAGTACACTGTTGAGCTTACCGCGAACGGTCTCGGCCAACTGCTCGCAGCCTTCGCCCGACAGCGCCGACACCCCGAGCACCGGGGCTCCATCGGCGGCCTGCGACAGGCGCGCGCTGTCCAGCGAGCAACCGAGGTCGAGCTTGTTGAGCAACAACAGGTCAGCTCCAGCGGCAAGCTCAATATTGGCCTCCAGCAGTTCAGGCCGCGAACCGTCCACCACCAACACACGCAGGTCGGCCTCCTGCATGGCCTGTCGACTACGCTCGGTGGCGGCACGGTCCAGGTCGGTCATGTTCATGCCCGTGTCCCCGACCAGGTACTCGCCCAGGCCGGCGGTGTCGGTCATCACCAGCGCGAGGCCGGCAAGTTCGACGGTCTCCTGTACGCAATCGCGCGTGGTTCCGGCTTCGCTTGAGACGAGCACCCTGCCGTGCCCGAGCAGGGCGTTGAAGAGACTCGACTTACCGGCATTGGGCAAGCCGTAGAGCACCAGTCGACAGCCCTCGCGCAAGCGACGGCCGAGGGTGAAAGAGTCGAGCAACGAGGCAACTTCGGATTGCAGACCTGCCAGCGCCTGCAGCGACGCCTCCGGATCGGGTTCTCCGATTTCGTCTTCGCTGAAATCAACGTCGGCTTCGGCCGCCGCGAGCAACCCGCACAGCTGCTCCCTGAGCGAAGCCAGCCTGGCCGACAGGCCGCCCTGCAACTGCTCCCAGGCGGCTTCAGCCGCCTGGCCGGCAGGTGCGTTTATGAGATCGATCAAGGCCTCGGCCTGGCTCAGGTCCATGCGGCCGTTGAGTACCGCCCGGCGCGTGAACTCGCCCCTGTCGGCAGGCCTGGCACCGGCTGCGTGCACCGCGCCCATGATTTTCTCTACCACCACGGGCGAGCCGTGGCACTGGATCTCCAGGCAGTCTTCGCCGGTAAAACTACGGGGGCCCGGCATCACGACGCACAACACTTCGTCAATCGGGCGTCCGCTGCCGGGGTCGACCGCGGTGCCGTGGCTGAGCTTCCAGGGCTGAAGGGGCCGGTCGGAGGCCGGTCGAAAAACCGCCGCAGCTATGGCCGGTACAAGCGTCCCGCTGACCCTCACGACGGCTATCGCCGCTGTCCCTGCGGCCGTAGCGCAGGCAGCGATCGTGTCGGTCTTGTACAAGGGCGCCGCCCCGCTCAGGCAGCCACCGGAACGGGAGCGTGACTGTCAATTTCCTGGTCCTGGCCGAACTCGCCTTCGCTGACCACGGCCTCATCCACAACCGGCAACATGCGTATCTTACGATAAAAGCCAGAGCCCAGTACTCGCAGCTTCAGGCCCTCGGTCTCGGCCAGGGCGCCCTGAAAAACCCGCCGGTCCGCCGGGCTCATGGCCGCCAGCTGAACGCCCTTTACCTCGTTGATCACCTGCTCGCCCAGCCTGGCTGCAAGACCTTCAAGCACGGTGGTCCGCAGCGCACGGTAGTCGCCTATATCGACGGTGACGCGCAGACGATCAGCCCGCTCGCCCTTGTGAATCATGCGGTTGAGCAAGTGCTCCAGAGCGTCCAGACACTCGGCCTCGGGGCCGACCAGCATGGCGTCGGTTTCGGACCTGACCCTCACCACGACTTCGTTGCCATCGTCTACGAGGCTGGCGCTCACCCGGCCTGGAAAACCCATGGACGCGATCAACTGGCCCATGAGTTCAGCTCCGCGATCGCAAAGTTTTAATTTTTCCTCTTCGCTCAAGGGTGGCGAGGGGGCCTGCTTCTCCGGTTGCTTCTCGGGCTTTTTCTCGCGCTGGCGGCTGGGTTGCTGGCTGTCGGCCTGTTGCTGCTGGCCGTCGGATTGCTGGCTCTCGGACTGCTGGCCACCACCCTGGCCACCTCGGCCCCTGCCACGACGGCCACGCCGACGCCGACTACCACTGCGGGATTCCTGGTTGCCACCCTGGGCCTGGTTGCCACCCTGGCGAGAAGCGTTGCCTCCGTCCGCAGCCGAAGCTCCACCACCACGATTCCTGTTGTCGTCGCGCTTCTTGTCGTCGCGCTTCTTGTCGTCGCGCTTCTTGTCATCACGCCGTCCACGGCCGCCACCCTCTCGGCGATTGCCGCCATGAGAAGCTCCACCATCACCTTCGCCACCACGACGACGTCCGCGCCGCCGACGCCCACTTTGCTCGGCCATGTCATAACTCTGGCCGTCCTCCATGACACCCGGACGGGGCGTTGCCCGCACCTGGGCACGACGGGCGCCCACGCCAAGGAACCCCTTGCGCGGATGCCGCTGTATTTTTATCTCAACACGATCACGAGTCAGCCCAAGCTGATTAAGAGCCAACTGAATGGCTTCTTCGACCGTAACTCCCTGTACCTCGACGCTATCTGACATCGGCTTATTACTCCTGTGTCCGCTGCCGGTTGGTGTGGTACTGCTGCGCGATTGAAAGCAGGTTATTCGTGAACCAGTACAACACCAGGCCGGAGGGAAAGTTTACAAACATGACTGTGAAAACGACGGGCATGAGCATCATCATCTTCTGCTGGGCGGGATCTCCCATGCTCGGGGTCATGCGCTGTTGGAGGACCATGCTGGCCCCCATGAACAGGGTCATGACCGGTATTCCGGGCGGGGAGACAAAAGGAATGGCCAGGCTACCGAGTCTGTCGGGCTGCGACAGGTCGGTCATCCAGCCTATGAAAGGGGCGTGACGTAGCTCGATTGCCTGCATGAGCGCGTTGTACAAGCCCAGGAACACGGGAATCTGCACCACCATCGGCAGGCAACCCGAAAGCGGGTTCACCTTGTGACGGCGATAGAGCTCCATCATTTCGCGATTGAGGGTCTCGCGATCATCTTTATACTTTTCCTGTATCTTCTTGAGCTCAGGCTGCACTTTCTGCATGGCCTTCATGGCGTGGGCCTGTCGCTTGTTTACAGGGTAGAACAGCACCCTCACGCCCAGCGTCAGCAGCAATATCGCCACCCCGAAATTACCCACGTAGCGCTCCAGGAAAATAAGCGCCTCGAGCATCGGTCGGGCTATGGCCGAAAACCAGCCAAGGTCGATTGCCGCGTCGAGCGAATGGCCGACGTCTTCGAGCAGGTGCAGCCGCTTGGGCCCAACGAACATGCTCCAGGCCAGGCTGTCGGCGCCGTCCTCCCACAGGGTGACTTCGCCCAGGCCTGATCCCGCGGCGGCAACAAACCGCAGCGCTGTAGTTTCGGGCGGAAAAAATGCCGCCATGAAATAGTGGCTCGCGTAGCCCGCCCAGGTGATCTGGCCCAGCTGGATCAGGGGCTCTTCGAGCCCCGACGCCGCGCTTGCCTCGAGCTCACCGTCTATGAACCCCACGGGCCCTTCTGTCCCCGCAAAGCGATTGGCCTGTTGACCCAACTGCCGGGTCCAGGACAAGCCGGTTGAACGACTACCCTCGGCCTTTACCTCGAGCTCTACGTCAAGAACGTAAGAACCCCCGTACAAGGTCACCCGCTTGGTTATCTCTTCGCCCGCCGGGCCCTGGCCACGCATGACCACTGCCGTATCGGCCCCGAGCTTCTGCACGTCCAGTTCGTATACAATGTTTCGGTCGTCGCGCGGCTGGCCCTCGCCGTCAGTCCAGTAGGCACCGAGCGGCAGCAGGCTGCCGGCGGTTACCATGTCGAGCAGGTCGCTATCGCCCGAGTTCGTTTCATTGAACTCTCGCAGCCTGTAGTGGCGCAGCCTGCCTCCCTGCGAAGTAAACACGACCTCGACGAGATCGCTGGAAAGCTCGGCCAGCTGTTCGACACTTCCTGGCGTGAGATGAATGGGGTCGGCCAGCAACCCGCGGGCTTCAACCGGAGGCAGCTTCAGTGCCGGTACCGGGGCCGTCGGTGACACCGGCGGCGGGATGACCGCTCCCGATAAATCACCACCCGCAGGGGCGCTGCCAAGGTCGGGTTGCAGCCTCCCGGCTTGCTGTTGGCCGGGGGAAACCTGCGGTTGAGGCGCAAAAAGATACTGGTAGCCAACCAGGATCCCGACCGAAAGTATAAATGCTAGTAGTGCTCTCTGTTCCACCAAGCGGCCCCATTTTAAGGCCGCAACCTGGCTCTTGGTTTCAACCCACTGGGTCGTAACCCCCGTCGGTGAACGGGTGACAACGGGCCAATCGCGACAGCGCTCGTGCGCTGCCTGAAATCGGTCCGTATCTATCTATCGCGGTCATGGCATAGGCGGAGCAACTGGGATGGTAACGACAACTGGGTCCGAGTAGCGGGGATAAAACGGCACGGTAGACGCGGATCACAAAGACCAGCGCGGCCGCTGTAAAAGCAGCACAACTGGCACCGATAATCGCCAGGCGGCCAAGCCCGGCCGCTGGCGGATCGGCCATCACCAGGCCTCCGTCATTCGGTGTTAATGCCCACGAGGGCCGCAAGTTCCGTTTCAACATCCCTGTAACTCAAGCTGTCAGCACCCGCTCTGGCTATGACTACGAAATCGTGAGCCGGCTGCAGTTTGTTATAATTTAACCTGAAAAATTCTCTGACTCTTCGCTTAATACTATTCCTTTTGACCGCCGAGCCTACCCTGCGACTCACCGTTATGCCCAGCCTGACGTCCTCCGTCGGCCCGGGACAAGCGATCAAAACAAAATGCGGTCCCCTCTTACCGCGATTTCCTCGCTGGATCCGCAGAAACTCAGCACGCTTGCGCAAACGACGAGAGCGGGGGTAAGTAAGCTCCATGTGCCTGAGCTCCATGTCCTTGAGACCCGTATCCCGTCGGCTTGTCAGCCCGCCTGTCAGCCCCTGGCCCGCTTGGGAGGGGTGGAGACCGCAAGGCGTTTGCGCCCTTTGGCGCGACGATTTCTGATCACGCTACGCCCGCCTGGAGATGACATACGCGCCCTGAACCCATGCCGCCGACGGCGACTCTGATTGCTAGGTTGATAGGTTCTTTTCACGTTTTCAGCTCCCATCTGGACCTTGCGCAGAGTTCTACGCAGCATCCAGCCGGGCAAAGCTGTCACAGCAATT
The DNA here is from genome assembly GCA_014382245.1 of Pseudomonadota bacterium. Classification (GTDB taxonomy): domain Bacteria; phylum Desulfobacterota; class Binatia; order UBA1149; family UBA1149; genus UBA1149. Next base: position 19,937 of record JACNKC010000035.1, read on the forward strand.
CTATCTTGTCAATTGTACACCGCCTGGAGCAACGGCGCAGTTATTCTATATTTCAGGGGTTTAGCGCCGCCGGGGCTGCTATCAAGGGGCTACGGGCGCAGGCCGAAGAGAATCCTGGCGGGCCCGCGTCCGGCTCAGTGAAACTCGGGTTTGAGACTGCGGCCGAGCAGCTCCGAGAGGGCCTGGGACGGGGCCATGCCGTTGTAAAGCACCTCGTAGCAGGTCTCGACTATGGGCATTTCGACACCGTGCCTGTCTGCCAGCATCTTGACCGAGCGCGTATTGCGCACGCCCTCCACCACCATGCGCATGCTGCCCAGTATCTGCTCCACGTCCTCGCCGCGACCTATCCGCAGGCCGAACTGGCGGTTGCGGCTCAGGTCACCCCTTCAGGGCAGCACCCGGGCGCCCCGTCCCGCCAAGGCCCCCCGGGTTTCGGGGCGTGCGCCCAGCGCCGCGGCCAGGGCGCGCTGTTCCGCCAGGTCCCCTGGGATCCGGTCGGCCCGCGCGGTGTGTCCCCGGCCCCTCCCATCGCCGGCGCCCGTGGCAATGGCAATGACGTTCTTCACCACGCCGCCCACCTCGACACCGGTCACGTCGGTGCTGCTGTAAACCCTCAGGTTGGGAGACGCAAAGTTGTGCTGGATGCTCTCGGCGGTCTCCTGGTCTGCGGCCGCGGCTACCACCACGGTGGGCATTCCGGCCACTACTTCGGTGGCAAAGCTTGGTCCTGACAGGACACCAACGCGCGGCATCACGGCGCTGCCGTCACCCTGCCGTTGCGCGGCGAGGCATTCGCCAATTACCGCGGTCATGGTGGCACAGCTTTCGTCTTCGATGCCCTTGGATGCCGAGACCACCACCGCGTCGTCTGCAATCCACGGAGCCACCGCAGTCATGGTCTCGCGCATAGCGTGCGAGGGCACAACCGCCACCACGAGACTGGCGCCAGCGAGCGCCTGCTCGGCATCACTGGTGGCCTTGAGATCTTCGTTGAGTTTCAGCCCGGGCAGGTAGACCGGGTTCTCGTGCCTGCCGTTGACCGCGGCTGCGACTTCTTTGCCCCGCGACCAGAGTACCGTTTCGTGGCCATTACCCGCCAGCAGGCTGGCCAGGGCTGTTCCCCAGCTACCAGCGCCCAGTACCGCAGCCTTCACGGGCACGGCGCCTAGTCTCCCTCTTCGAGTGTTTCTTGATCGGCCAGCGACTCGGTGTCGACCTCGGCCACCAGCGCCACCGAGGCCACTTGCTCGCCACTGCCGGAGTCTACCTTCACCAGGCGCACGCCCTGGGTCTGGCGCCCGATGACACGAATGTCGCCCACGCCCATGCGAATGAGCTTGCCGCCGTCTGTGACCAGCACGACGTCGTCGTCAACATCGGCGATCTGCACCACTCCCACGACCTGGCCGGTCTTGGGGGTAACCTTCATAGTGTAAACACCCTTGGCGCCGCGCTTCACCAGCCGATAGGTCTCTATCTTGCTGCGCTTGCCGTATCCGTTGGCTGATACCGTGAGCAGCGTGGCTCCAACCTCGACGACCTCCATCGACACCACGACATCGCCCTTACCCAGGGTGGCACCGCGCACACCACCGGCCGTACGACCCATCGAACGAACATCGCTCTCCTTGAAACGCACCAGCATTCCGTTGCGGGTGGACAGCGCCATTTCCTTGGAGCCGTTGGTGATGCGCACCGAGATTAACTCGTCATTGCCCGCCAGGTTTATGGCCCTTATGCCGTTAGTGCGGGGACGCGAAAAGTCCATCAGCGGCGTTTTCTTCACCGTCCCGGCACGCGTCGCAAAAAACACGAACTGCTCCTTGGTGAACTCGCGCACCGCGAGAAACGCCGACAACTCCTCACCCGGCTGAAGGGCCAACAGGTTCACTATCGCCTTGCCGCGGGCCACGCGTCCGGCCTGCGGCAGCTCGTGGACCTTCCGCCAGTACACCCGGCCACGGTTGGTGAAAAACATCAGGTAGGAGTGGGTGGAGGCCACGAACATGTGCTCGATGAAGTCCTCGCCCTTGGTCCCGGCCCCGGTTTTGCCGCGGCCACCGCGCCTCTGCTGCCTGTACAGCGAAGTCGCGTTGCGCTTGATGTAGCCCTCGTGGGAGACGGTGACCACCATCTCTTCGTCCACGATCATGTCCTCGATGCCGATGTCGTCGGTAGCGTCGGCTATCTCGGTACGACGTTCGTCGCCGTATTTCAGCGCCAGCTCTTCGAGCTCGGTGGAAATAATTTTTAACACCTCGGCCTTGTCCGAGAGTATTTTCTTCAGCCGGCGTATCAGCGCACGAACTTCCTTGTGCTCTTCGAGAATCTTGTCGCGCTCGAGTCCGGTCAAGCGCTGCAGGCGCATGTCGAGGATGGCCTGGGCCTGCACCAATGACAGCTTGAACTTCTTGATCAGCTGCTCTCTTGCGACAACGGCGTCCTTGGCCTTGCGGATGAGCTTGATGACCGCGTCGAGGTTGTCCAGCGCGATCTTGAGGCCTTCGAGTATATGCAACCTCGCCTCGGCCTTGCGCAGGTCAAAGGCAGTGGCCCGGGTAACCATCTCGCGCCGGTGATCAATAAAGTGAGCGAGTGCCGACTTGAGATTGAGCACCTTGGGCACGCCGTCCACCAGGGCGACCATGCGCACCGAGAAAGTCTGCTGCATCTGCGTGTGCTTGTAGAGGTTGTTGAGCACCACCAGGGGTACAGCGTCCTTCTTGAGTTCAACCACGATGCGCATTCCATCACGGTCCGATTCGTCACGAAGATCGGAGATACCTTCGATTTTCTTGGCGTTGACCAACAGCGCAATCTTCTCGATCAGCGACGACTTGTTCACCTGGTAGGGGATCTCGTTGATCACGATGCGCGAGCGCCCGGTACGTGAATCGGTCTCGGAGCTGGCGTTGGCCCGTACCTGCAGCTTGGCCCGCCCGGTCTGGTAGGCTTCCTTGATGGGCGCCCTTCCGGATATGGTGGCACCGGTAGGGAAATCCGGCCCCTTCACGTGCTTCATAAGCCCACCGATCGATATATCAGGGTCGTCGATGAGAGCGCGCAGCGCAGCGCAGATTTCGCCCAGGTTGTGGGGAGGGATCGACGTTGTCATACCCACCGCGATACCGGTCGCACCGTTGATGAGCAGGTTGGGTACGCGCGAAGGCATGACCGTGGGCTCGGCCGTGCTGCCATCGTAGTTGGGAACAAACTCGACTGTTTCCTTGTCGATGTCGACGAGCATTTCGCCCGCCAGCCGCGACATGCGGATCTCGGTGTAACGCATGGCTGCAGCAGCGTCGCCGTCCACCGAACCAAAGTTGCCCTGCCCGTCAACGAGCAGGTAGCGCAACGAAAAATCCTGGGCCATGCGAACGATGGTGTCGTAAACCGCCTGGTCACCGTGCGGGTGATATTTACCGATAACGTCACCGACCACGCGCGCCGATTTTTTCGGCGGCTTATTCCAGTCGTTGCTAAGATCGTGCATCGCGTAGAGCACGCGACGGTGTACGGGTTTTAATCCATCGCGTACGTCGGGTAACGCGCGACCGATGATGACACTCATCGCGTAGTCCACGAAGGACGTGCGCATCTCGTCTTTGATTTCTATGGGTAGCTCGGGGCGGCGTACGTTAGCTTCCATGCTTTATACCGCTAGACGTCCAGGTTACGGACATCGAGCGCGTTGGCCTCGATGAACTCCCGGCGGATCTCCACGTTTTTGCCCATGCACAAGCTGATCATGGAGTCAGCTCCCGGTGCGTCTTCCATGGCGACCTTGAGCAGTACCCTGCGCTCGGGGTCCATGGTGGTCTCCCACAACTGCTCGGGGTTCATTTCCCCCAGCCCCTTGTATCGCTGCACGACCAGGCCTTTTTCGGCCCCCTTCATAATCACATCGTAGAGCTCGTTGAGGCTTGCCGCCTCACTGCTGCCGGCCCCATTCTCAATCTGGAAGGGTGCCTTGCCCAGCCCTTCGAGGTCGCCCAGCAAGCGCGACAAAGTCGAGAACTCGGGGGACCCCAGTAACTCGGTGTCCACCATCGCGACCGTCGAACGGCCGTTGACAGTGGTACTTACCACCATCCTCTCGCAACCGTGTTCGGGATCTTCCTCGTAAGTTACGCTGTAGGGCGCAGACTCAGGGTGACGTTGATCGAGCTCGCTCTTGAGGCGCTTGCCCGCCTTGCGCAGAACTGTTTTCTTGCCCAGGCTCGCCACGCTGATTTCGCCGTCGCCAGCCACCGCGCTTATGACCGCACGATCGCGACGCTTCATCTCGAACACGTCGAGCAGGTCGCTTACACGCGTGAGCCTGGTGAGCGCCTTAGTCAGGGCCGCCGTTGTGATCCCTTTTCTGGCACCCTGGCCGCGTACATTGAGGCCTTCGACCCCGAGCCCTATCAGGTGCGCGTCGAGCGCGGGCTGATCCTTTAGGTACTGTTCCTTGCTCGATTTCTTGACCCGGAACAACGGGGGCTGGGCGATGTACAGGTGGCCGCTTTCGATCAGGCGACGGTAGTTGCGAAAGAAAAACGTGAGCAGAAGCGTGCGTATATGCAGGCCGTCTACGTCGGCATCGGTCATGATGATGACCTTGTGGTATCTCAGCTTGGACAGGTCATCGGCGTCTTCCCCCACGCCCAGCCCCAGCGCCATCACCAGCAAACGTATGGCCTCGGACTGCAGCTGCTTGGCAACCGGCGCCTTCTCGATGTTCAGTATCTTGCCCCTGAGCGGAAGGATGGCCTGGTTGCGGCGATCACGGCCCTGCTTGGCCGACCCGCCGGCGGAATCTCCCTCCACTATGTAGAGCTCACTCTCAGCCGGGTCACGGCTCTGGCAATCGGCGAGTTTTCCGGGGAGGGCGCCGGACTCCAGTGCCCCCTTGCGACGAACCATGTCGCGGGCCTTGCGCGAGGCCACCCGTCCACGGGCCGCGTCGAGACACTTGTTGACTATCGCCCGGGCGTCGCGGGGGCTCTCTTCGAGACAGGTCGCGAGACTCTCGTTCACCAGGGTCGCTACCAGGCCGCGCACCTCGCTGTTGCCGAGCTTGGTCTTTGTCTGCCCTTCGAACTGTGGCTCGGGCACCTTGACCGACAACACGGCAGCTAACCCTTCACGCGAGTCTTCACCTTCGATGGTCTCATCGTTTTTCTTGAGCAGGTTGTTGGCTGCCGCATAAGCGTTGAGGGTCCGCGTAAGCGCTGAGCGCAAGCCGGCCATGTGGGTGCCACCCTCGATGGTGTTGATGTTGTTGGCGAAGCTGTAGACGTTCTGCGTGTAGCTGTCGTTCCACTGCAGGGCGATCTCGATTTCGACCCCGTTACGCTGGCCGGTCAGGTAAACGATCTTGTTGTTCACCACCTCGTGGTCACGGTTGAGGTGCTCCACGAACGAGACGATTCCGCCCTCGTAGTAGAACGTTTCCATCTGGCCTTTTTCCCGTTCGTCCTCCAGGGTGACGCGCACACCCCTGTTGAGGAAAGCCAGCTCGCGCAGCCGCTTGGCGAGGATGCCGTAGTTGAACACCTCCACCTCAAAAATGCTGCTGTCGGGCTTGAACTTGACCGTGGTGCCCGACCTCTTGGTTTCGCCCACGGCTTTGAGCGCGCGCTTGCGGCCACCGCGGCTGTACTCCTGCTGGTAGACCTTGCCGTCGCGATAAATCTCTACCTCGAGATGTTCTGAAAGAGCGTTAACCACCGATACGCCGACACCGTGCAGGCCACCCGAAACCTTGTAGGACCCCTTGTCGAACTTGCCGCCGGCGTGCAGCTTGGTCATCACCACTTCTGCTGCCGACACGCCCTCGGTGGGATGTTTGTCTACCGGGATACCGCGGCCATTGTCGCTGACCGTGATGCTGTTGTCGACGTGGATCTCAACCACCACGGTGTCGCAGTGACCGGCCAGGGCCTCGTCGATGGAGTTATCAACAACCTCGAAAACCAGGTGGTGCAGGCCGCGCTCACCGGTGTCGCCAATGTACATGCCGGGCCGCTTACGGACCGCGTCCAGCCCCTCGAGGACTTTGATATTCTTGGCGGAGTAGTCTCCTGCCTGGGCCTTGCCCCCACCCTTACCAGCCTTTGTTTTTGTTTTGCTCGCCATGCGCTGAGAAAATCCTGCTGCAGGAGGGTTATGAACACCTGTCGAGGCGTGCCCGTCAGGCCCGCTTCGGACAGCGGCCGGTCAGCCCTCAAGGGCTCGTCCCGACACCGGCCAAAGTATCAATCAGGGCTCGGAAAGTAAAACGGGTCTGCGGCTGTTCGCCCGCAAAAAACAAGGCCAAAATCACGCGGCCGAGACCCCGTTATTATTCCGCGGGGGATCTTTTCGGCCCTATGGCCGAGCTCATATACGCATCGGCATAACGACGTAGCAGTAGTCCTTGTCGATTCCCCTCACGACACCGGGGCTGAACTGATCCTTGAGAGAAATCTCGACGTTCTCGTTGTCCGGAAGCACGTTGAGAACGTCGAGAAGGTAGCGGCTGTTAAAGCCAATCTCGATCTCATCGCCCCCGTACTTGACCTTAACATCCTCGCTGGCTTCGCCCAGGTCCGGGTTATTGGCCGACACCTCCAGAGAATCCTCCTGGACATTCAACTTGATGCCGCGGGCCCGCTCACTCGAAAGCAGGGACACCCTTCGTACGGTCTGCAGCAGGCTGTCCCGCTCGGCTACCATCAGGTGTGGAACCTTTTTTGGTACGACCTGGTTGTAGTCGGGAAAATTACCCTCGACCAGGCGCATGCTCATTATCGCGCTGCCCGCCTCGAGGAAGGCCTCGTTGCCGGTGATCGATAGCTTGACGCCTGCTTCCGGGTCTAAGTCGGCAAGTATCCTGGCGGTTTCATGGAGGCCCTTGCGGGGCAGGATCACCCCGGTAGGAATTTCACCGCTGCCGCTCTTTTTTTCTATCATCGCCAGGCGATGACCGTCGGTAGCCACCATCCTGAGCAAGCCGCCACCGGAGGCCGACTCCAGGTAAATCCCGGCCAGGTTGGACCTCGTGTCGTCGGTGGACACGGCAAAGATGGTTTTCTGTATCATGTCCAGAAGATCGTTGGCCTTGAACGAAAGAACCGTCGTGTCGCTACCGTTTCCCGGTGAATCGGTGACCCCGGGATGGTCGGAAGGGTCAATTCCCATCAGCTTGAAGTCTGATCGACCATAAGCCACTTCGACCCAGCTGTTCTTGAGAACCTTCAGCTTGAGATCGCTACCCTCTGGAGCCTCTCTCACGATTTCGAACAACTTACGGGCCGATACTGCCACTACGCCGGCTTTCTTTACCCGGGCCGGGCAGGACTGGCGCAGCCCGATTTCAAGATCGCTGGCCAGGACGATTACAGAGTCTGAATCTGTTTGGAGCACCACGTTAGTGAGCACCGCCATCGAGTGTCTTCGGTCGACCACTCCCTGGCAGCGGCTGAGTACGGTAAGGAAGGATTCTCTTTCTAAGGTTATCTCCATGCGGACCTCTTCAGTAATAAAGGAATAGTCTTATCCTGTTACTGTTGTTAGATGCCAACTTTCGAGGGATAAGCTCGTAAGTTGTTGTATTGATGTAATATTATATGCACAGCAAGCCTGTGCGCTTTCTGCTGACAATGTGAGCGCAACTTCTTTTTCGGTGTCGGGGCTGCGATAGGCAAACTCTCCGCACAGCCGAACGCATAACTTATCCACAGCCTATCATCCTCGTCACAGTGTCGATCAGATCGCGAAAACGGGGGTCGTCGCTGCGCTTATTTTCGACCACCCGGCAGGCGTGGACCACGGTAGAGTGGTCGCGGCCACCGAGGAACTCACCGATGCTGGGAAACGAAGCGCCGGCGTGGTTGCGCATGATGTACATGGCTACCTGCCTTGCTTCGGCCACTTTCTTGGTGCGCCGTCGCGCCGCCAGTTCTCCGGGCCTGAGACCGAAGTGGCGGCTGACCCCGGTGGCTATGTCCTCGAGGCCGATTTCCTTATGGTCATTGCCGCCGCTGGTGGCGAGTAGTTCCCTGGCCAGGTCCAGTGTCAGTTCACTGCGGTTCAACGAAGCGTAAGCACTCAATCGGGTGAGTGCGCCCTCCAGATCACGGACGTTGGAGTCAATCTGAGAGGCCACGTAGCTCATCACCTCGTCGGGCACGCTGATGTGCTCGGCCTGGGCTTTGCGCCGCAGAATGGCCACGCGGGTTTCCGCGTCGGGTGACTGGATGTCGGCCACCAGGCCCCAGCCGAAGCGGTTGCAGAGCCGTTCTTCAACACCCTGTATCTCGTTGGGAAACTTGTCCGAGGTCAGCACGATCTGCTTGCCGCTGTCATAGAGCGCGTTGAAGACGTGAAAGAATTCTTCCTGGGTACGCTCGCGGCCGGCGAGAAACTGTACGTCGTCGACCACGAGTACGTCCATGCGGCGAACGCGGTTTTTGAATTCCTGCACGCGGTTGCGGGATATGGCGTCGATGAGCTGGTTGGTGAAGCTGTCGGTGGACAGGAACAACACCCGCGCGTTGGGGTCAGAGTCGACGATGGCGTTGCCGATGGCGTTTGCCAGGTGAGTTTTACCCAGTCCTACGCCACCAAAAATAAAGAAGGGGTTGTAAAGCGCGCCGGGCTGCCCGGCCACCGCGCGGGCGGCGGCATGTGCAAACTGGTTGCTGGGGCCGATCACGAAGTTGCCGAAATCGTAGCGGGCGAGGAAGCCCCCGGGTCGTCGCGCAGGAGGTTTTCTGACTTTCCGGCTGGCCTTGGCCGTCTCGTCGGCAAACAGGTTTCCCTGGGCCGGCTGCTCGTCGCAGACAAGGCGCAGGGTGTTCCGTTGTCCACTGGCCTCGGTCCAGGCTGTGGATATGTCGTCGAGAAAGTTCTCCTCTATCCAGGACGCACAGAGCCGGTTGGGGACAGTGATTTCCAGCGCCCCGTCGGGTGCCGGACGCGTTTTCATAGGCTCAATCCAGGATTCGAAGTCCTCATCGGACACAACCGCCCTGAGCGAGCTAACGACTTGATTCCAAAGGGTTTTAAAGTTGGACGACGGGGCGTTTTCCACAACAGTTACCAAACTTAGACACAGGGTTATCCACAGCTGTTGATAACCCGCATCGCGGGGCCGCGGTGGAACTTATCCACAGGGGCACCGTTGCTTGCCAATAGGTCCAAACGCGTGGAGTTTCAAGAGCGGTACGCAACGCGCGAGACAAGTATGCGAGAAACAAGCAGAGTTGAATGCAGGTTCGGTCGGTGCCATCGGTTGGTGTGAGCGGCACTCGCCTCGGGGCAGGGCCGCAAGCCTGGGAGGACGAGCTGAAAATGGAAGCAAAGCCGGATTCGGCGGAACTGTTTGAACGTGCGTGCCGTTGCATGCCCGGCGGCGTCAACTCGCCGGTGAGGGCCTGGTCGGCGGTGGGTGGTGTTCCACGCATCGTGGAGTCTGCGGCGGGTGTTGAGCTCTGCGATGTTGATGGCTGCAGGTACCTGGATTTTACGGCCTCCTGGGGACCGCTGATCGCTGGCCACGCCCACCCGCGGGTGGTCGAGTCGGTGTCAGCAGCTCTGGAAAAGGGCAGCAGTTTCGGCGCCACAACGCGTGGCGAAATAGAGCTTGCCGAGCGTTTGTGCGGCCGTTTTTCCTCGCTGGAGAAGCTGCGCCTGGTCAGTTCCGGCACAGAGGCGACCATGAGCGCGCTGCGCCTGGCGCGGGCGGCCACCGGCCGCGACTCGGTAGTCAAGTTTGCCGGTTGTTATCACGGCCACAGCGACGGGCTACTGGTGCGAGCGGGTTCGGGCGCCACCACCCTGGGCATTCCAGACAGCCCGGGTGTGCCGGCGGCCGTGGGTGGGCTTACGCGGGTGGCACGCTACAACGACCTCGAATCGGTGCGCGCCGCCTGCGACGGCGAGGTTGCCGCAGTCATCGTGGAGCCGGTGGCCGGCAACATGGGAGTGGTGCCGCCGCGCGAAGGCTTTCTGGAGGGCCTGCGCAAGATAACCGAATCAACCGGGGCGCTGTTGATCTTTGACGAGGTGATAACCGGCTTGCGCCTGTCGCCCGGTGGATGGCAACAGTTGTCGGGGGTGACGCCCGACCTGACCTGCCTCGGCAAGGTGATAGGCGGTGGCCTGCCGGTGGGTGCCTACGGCGGGCGCGCTGACCTCATGGACCAGGGGGCACCCGGCGGCCCGGTCTACCAGGGGGGCACACTGTCGGGCAATCCCTTGGCCGCGGCCGCCGGCCTGGCCACCCTCGACCTGCTCGAGGAAGACGGCAGCTACGAGAGACTCGAGGAGCTTGGCAAGCGACTGGGCAACGGCTTGGCGCAGGCGCTGGCGGGCAACGGTTGCGTGCAGCGAGTCGGCTCGATGCTGACGCTGTTTTTCGGCGTCGCCGGCGTGGACGATTACGACGACGCACTAAGCCTGGACGCCGATGCATACGGGCGCTTCTTCCACGCGATGCTGGACCGCGGGGTGTGGCTGCCGCCGTCGGGCTACGAGGCCTGGTTCGTGTCGATGGCTCACAGCGATGAGCATGTCGACCGTGCGGTCGAAGCAGCCGGCGGCGCGATGGCGGAGATCCTGTGAACGGGCCCGGCGTGAACGGGCCCGGTGTAAACGAGGACCGGGTCGGCTCGCTCAAGGCCCTTGGACTTGGCTGGAGCCTGGGCTGGCGCGTGGTGGCCGGCGCCCTGCTGGGCTACCTGGCCGATGCTTACCTGGGCAGCGGGCCCTGGCTCGCGCTGTTGGGCGGGCTGGGGGCAATGGTAAGCGGCGTGCGTAACATGTTGTCCGTGTTGGGCCCCGACCCAGCGCAGGACCCGGCAAGGGGCGCGGGTAGTTCACCACCGGGGTCGAGCGATGAAGGCACTTGATCTCGTAGAGCGCGATACGTCGCTGCTCGTGTTGGCACTGGCCGTGGCCAGCTGGGTCGCCGGGCTCGGCAACGCCATCAGCGTGTTGCTGGGTGGCGGTTTCATGGTCATCAACTTTCGCGTGATACGGATGTTGGTCGCCCGGGCGCTCGGTGGCCGCAAGCAGGCCGTGGCCGAGGGCACAAGCGTTGGAGCCGAGCCGCCGCCAGGGCGGCGAACCTGGCCACTGTTTGTTGGTAAGCTGTTACTTGGAATTGCGCTTATAGCCGGTGTGCTGTACCAGTTTCCCGTTGAGCCGCTGTCGTTTGCCGCGGGTACGACGGCCCTCCTGCTGGTCATATTGCTGCGGGGGCTCAGCGGTGGCCTGGCAGACGAAGCCGGCACGAGCGAAAGCAGCCCGACGGAGAACTGACATTGAACGGCAAAGTGAGAAAGACCACCCCTGGGTCGCTGTTTATCGGCCTGGCTACAGCCTTCACGTTGGCCGTTGTCCTGGTAGAGCCGGCCCGCGCATCGGGCGGAGTGACGTGGTTTGCTCTCATCCCCGGAGTCAACACCATCTGGCCCCACACCGTGGGTGCCACCCTGGTATCGTTGCTCCTGGTTTTGTTTGCCTGGGCCGCCGGGCGCCAGCTCGAAGCCGCGCGCGGGCGCGGCACGGCCCTGGTACCCGACGAGAACCTGAGCCTGCGCAATGCGGCCGAGCTCCTGGTCGGCGCCGTTCACTCGATGACCGAGGGCGTCCTGGGTAAACCGGGCAAGCAGTACGCGGCCCTCTTCGGCACGTTTTTCATTTTCATACTGATGGCCAACCTGCTCGGTCTGGTGCCGGGGTTTGCTCCGCCCACCGACAACTTCAACATTACTTTTGCACTGGGCATCGCGTCGTTTCTCGGTTTCAACGCCATCGGCATACGCCGGCAGGGCCTGGTCAATTACGCCAAGCACTTTGTAGGCCCGGTGTGGTGGCTGGCGGTTCTCATGATCCCGCTCGAACTCATAGACAACATGGTTCGCCCAGCGTCGCTCGCTCTTCGACTCGCGGGCAACATGACCGGCGACCATCTCGTGCTGTCGATTTTTACCGATCTCACCAAGTTCGTGATCCCGGTGGTCTTCTATTTTCTGGGGGCTTTCGTGTCCCTGGTACAAGCTTTCGTGTTCACCCTGCTTTCAATCATCTACGTGTCGCTGGCCGTTGGCCACGCCGACGAGCACTGATTGGACGACGACTTTCAAGGGTGGAATTCGAAACAACTTCGTTGCGGTCGGTGTTGATAGAGGAGTGGTTGGTAGAGGAAAGAGGATGGATGTCGGGCCGTAAAAACGCAGCGTGATAAGGAGAAAATAATGAAGAAGATGAAGACTTTTATATATGCGGCAACTGCTTTCGTGGCTGCATCGCTGGTGGCTACACCGGCGATGGCTGCCGATGGCGGTGGTGGTGGCGGTGGAATGATAGCGCTGGCGGCAGGCATCTGCATGGGCGTGGCGGCTTTCGGCGCGGCGCTCGGCCAGGGCCAGGCCGTGGCAGCGGCCATGGAGTCGATAGGGCGTAACCCCAACTCGGCCGACCGCATCCAGACACCGATGATCATCGGTATCGCTTTCATGGAAGCACTGGGCATTTACGCCCTGGTGGTTGCCTTCCTGCTGCAGGCCAAGATCTGACAGGCGGGATATTGACCTGGCCAACGGGCTGCCGTTGGCTGGTAAACTGGCGGGGATCGACAGCGGTCCCCGCCTTTTTTATGAGCTGTTCGCGGGCTATTGCCCGGCCGCTTCTATCTCGGCCCTGGTTGCCAGTGCCACCACCGAGTCGCAACGCTCCGCGAGGCGGGACATACCGTTGTTCTCCTGGCGGTCGACCACGGTGACGATGAGCGAGACCCGGCCGCCGGCTTCTTCCACGGCGTCGACGGCTTGGAGCGTCGAGCCACCGGTGGTGACCACGTCCTCCACGAGGGCGATGCGCGCTTCGGGGCGAAAACGGCCGTCGAGTTTTGCTGCCGTGCCGTGATCCTTGACGTCACGGCGAACAAAGAAGCCCTCCAGCGGCTGGCCCAGGCGAGCGGCCTCGCACAGCGCTACCGAAACCAGGGGCACTGCGCCCACCGCCATGCCGCCGACCAGTTCGATCTCGTTGGCAAGCAGGATCTCGGCCACGGCCGTTCCCAGGAGGCACGCTCCCTGCGAGGACATGACGGTCTGCTTTACGTCGACGTAGAAGTCGCTGGTCTGCCCCGAGGCCAGAGTGAAACTGCCGCGTCGCCACGAGAGGCGGGCGAGCAGTGCTGCTACATCGGCCCGTGTGTTGGTCGTTTCGGCCATCGTTATCTATCCCAGCGTGCTATTTCTTGAGCAGGTTGCGGGCGATCACCATGCGCTGGATCTGCGAGGTGCCCTCGTAGATCTGCAGCAGCTTGGCGTCACGCATGAGTTTTTCGACGGGGTACTCTTTCATGTAGCCGTAACCACCAAAAATCTGCACGGCGTTGATCGCGATCTGAATGGTACGGTCGGCGCCGAAAGCCTTGGCGTAACTGGCCACTATCGAGGCCGGTTCGCCCTGGTCGATGCTCCAGGCCGCTTTCCACGTGAGCAGGCGCATGGCTTCCACTTCTATGGCCATGTCGGCGAGCATGAACTGTATGGCCTGGAAGTTGGCTATGGGCTCGCCGAATTGCTCGCGCTCGAGCGCGTAGTCGCGGCTCTCTTCGAGTGCCCGCCGGGCGATGCCTATGCACATGGGGCCTATCTGCGGCCGCGTACGTTCGAAGGTCTGCATGGCTATGTGGAAGCCCTCGCCCTCGTTTCCCACGAGCGCATCGAGGGGCACGCGCACCTGGTCAAAACCGATTTCAGCCGTATCCGAACAGCGCTGGCCCAGTTTGCCTGTCATCTTGGTGGTCGTCACGCCGGGGGTGTCGGCCGGCACGACGAAACAGGCGATTCCGCCGTGGCGTTCCGAAGCGTCGCGGGTGGCGAACACCGTGAACCAGTCTGCCTCGGTGCCGTTGGTTATGAAGTGTTTTACTCCGTCGAGTACGAAATGGTCGCCGTCGCGCTTGTAACGGGTAGTCATGCCGGCCACGTCGGACCCCGAGCCGGGTTCGGTCAGGGCGTAACCGGCAAATTTAAAATCGCTGCAGAGGCCGCCCAGGAAGTGCTGCGTCCGCTCTTCAGAGGCGGCTTTGTTCAATGGCGTTTCGCCCACTCCATTGGCCGCCATTATAGCACCACCACCCAAACAGCCGACACTTATTACCGCCATCACCACCTCCGACCATAGCTCCGCACCGGCGACTCCGCCGTGCGCCGCGCGTACCCATAGATCACAGCCA
>JACNKC010000129.1 GCA_014382245.1 Pseudomonadota bacterium
GGGGTGCACGCCGGGCGAGAACGAAATGGAATGGACGACTGGGGGCGGCAGGCCCCGAACGTGGTCGAAGGCAGGCACGGCCGGCTAGTAGAGCTCGTCGGCTTGCACTGGGCAGTTATATCCGGGAAGGCCCCGAGAGAGAACCTGGAAGACGCCGCCCTGTGCCGCTGGCAAAAACTCGGCGCGCTATACGTGCCGATCCCCGAGCCGAGTGGCGCCATGCTGGCGCTGTTGCTCGAGCACGAGGTCGTCGTGGCCAGGCCTGATCGCGTTATTTTCGGCGAGGGAAAGGACCACCCGGCATTGTGAACCACACTAACGAAACCTGCACACGAAACTTGAACCCAGAGGATACTCAATGAAATACGGCCTTTGCATTTTTCCTACCGCCTACTCCATTCAACCGGCCGAGCTTGCCGTGGCGCTCGAGGAGCGCGGCTTCGAGTCGCTGTGGGTCGCCGAGCACACACACATTCCCTGCTCGCGAGAAACGCCGTGGCCCGGCGGCGCCGACCTGCCGCAGATGTACTACGACGTGTACGCTCCGCTGGTGGCACTGGCCGCCGCAGCGGCGGCCACAACAACGCTCAAGGTCGCAACCGGCGTAACGCTTGTGCCCCAGCACGACCCATTGATACTGGCCAAGGAGGTGGCCACGCTCGACCGCGTGAGTAACGGCCGTTTCATGCTGGGCGTGGGCGGTGGCTGGAATCGCGAGGAACTCGCCAACCACTACGATTTTCCTTTCGAGCGCAGGTGGAAGGTAATGCGCGAACGCATTGAGGCCATGAAGACCATGTGGGCGGAAGAAAAAGCAGCCTACCACGGTGAGTTCGTCGACTTTGACGAGGTGTTCTCCTCGCCCAAGCCAGTGCAATCGCCCCACCCCCCGATACACGTGGGCGGCGAAGCGCCTTACGGCATAAGGCGGGCCCTGCGCTACGGTGACGGCTGGATACCCATTGCCGGGCGCGCCGACACCGATCTCGTGGGCGACATGGCCACCTTCCGTAGCATGGCAGCAGAAGCTGACCGCGATCCGGACTCGATGGAAGTGTCAGTATACGCCGCGCCCGGTGACGCCGACCAGCTCGGCCGCCTGCGCGACGCGGGATTCGCACGCGCGGTGTTCATCGCCCCTTCGGCCACCGCCGAGCAGGTGCTGCCCTTGCTCGACCACTACGCCTCGCTGGCGAAAGAGGTCGGCTGAACGGCGTGGGCGTGTACGCGGTAAGCGGCGGCGCTTCGGGCATAGGTGCCGCCATCGTGGCGACGCTCAGGGAGCGCGGTGACGAGGTCATCGTTGTCGACATACGCAACGCCGACATCGAGGCCGACCTTTCCACGGCCGACGGGTGCACGCAGGTCGTAGCCGAACTCGAGGGCCATGCCCCCGACGGGCTTGACGGCCTGGTTGCCTGTGCCGGGCTGGGCCCCGTGGTGCGCCCCGCGTCGCTCATAACGAGGGTCAATTTTTTTGGTAGCCAGAGGCTCGTAGACGGCGCGCGGGAGCTCGTTGCCAGGAAGCGCGGATCGGTTGTCATGATCTCATCGAACTCGGCACCCATGGACAGCGACGACGAATACGTCGCCGCCCTGCTCGAACTCGACGAAGATCGGGCCTGCGCCATCGCTGACCGCATCGGCGACGGCCACACCGCTTACGCCGGCTCAAAGAAGGCGATAACCCGCTGGATGCGTCGCGGCGCCGCGGCGTGGGCGGCCGACGGTATGCGGATCAACGCCGTGGCGCCGGGTATCACCAGCACCCCGCTTACCGACAGCGCGTACGCCGACGAGACACTGGGCCCGATCATGAAGGATTTTGGCGAGTCGGTACCCGTGGGCCGCCTGGGTCTGCCCGCCGACATAGCCGGCGCGGTGGCCTTCCTGCTGAGCGAGCAGGCGCAGTTCGTCTGCGGCTCGGTGCTGTTCGTTGACGGCGGCCACGACGCCATGCTGCGCCCCGACGAATTCTAGTAAGGGCGGTGTCAGCGAGCTCGGTGCCCGCTCACGGCAGGCAGATTTCGGGTAGCGGGTGGTGATAGAGCCGGGCCGCGTTCTGGTGGCTGATGGCCCGGATCTCCTGGGCGGGCAGATCGCCGAGCATCTTGGCCATCACCTGCTGGGTGTCAGGCCAGGTGCCGTCGCCGTGCGGGTAGTCGGACTCGAACAGCAGGTTCTCCACGCCGATAGTGTGCCGTGTGCAGATCGTAGACGGGTCGTCGATGATCGTGAACCAGAAGTTGCGGCGCAGGGCATCGCTGGGCGAAATCGACGGGTCGGGCCAGCCCTGGCCGTAGCCCGAGCGGGCCATGATGTTGTCGAGCCTGTCCATCAGGCCCGCGACCCAGCCTATGCCACCCTCGGCAATCACAATTTTCAGCTCGGGGTGGCGGGCGGCGTGGCCGCTCCACAGCCACTCGGCGGCCGTGGTGTAAGCCATCTGCGTGAACAAGGTCGCGCCCATTTCCAGGGGCGGACAACCCGGGGCCATGGGAGCAAAACCCGACGAGGCCACGTGCAGGTTGATGACCGTGCCGGTCTCGACGCAGGCCTCGATAATAGGATCCCAGTGGCTGTCAAAAATGGCCGGGTAACCCAGGCGGTGGGGCTGCTCGGGCAGCGTGACCGCGCGAAAGCCGCGCGCGGCGTTGCGACGGATCTCTGCCGCGCCCTTTGCCGGGTCGGCTGGAAAAGTGATGCCCATGGGCACCACGCGCTCGGGATAGGCCGAGTACCACTCCTCGAAGTACCAATCATTCCAAGCGCGCATGCAGGCCAGCCCAAGCTCGGGGTCGGTAGCCTCGGAGAACAGCGTACCGCCGAAACCGGTGACCCCCGACGGAAAGTTGACCGTGGCCCAGGTGCCGGCCAGGTCCATGTCCTTTATGCGGGCGTCGGCCAGGTAACAACCCGGGCGCACCTCGTCATAACGCGCTGGCTCCAGGCGCATGTCTTCGCGGGGGCGGCCCGCCACGCACATGAAGCCGACCTGGAAATAGGGCTGGCCCTCGAAGCTCCAGACCTGGTGGCCCTCTTCGGTCTCAATGACACGTGGCGCCTTGTCCTGCAGGTCGCGCGGCAGGCGACCCTCAAAAGCGTGCGGCGGTTCGAGCACGTGGTCGTCCACCGAGATGAGCGTGTAGTTGACACGGCGCGGCTCGGGGTCGGGCAGCAAGCCCCTGGTGGCCGGCCGCTTGATGCCCAACTTGACTACCTGTACCACGACGATCTCCCCGCTGGACCCGCGCTGCTGCCCGGCTGAAGCACTGCCCGGCTGAAGCACTGCCCGGCTGTGTGGCTGGTCGGCCAGCCGGCTACGCACCCGATCGACAAGTTACCCGAAAAGAACAGGGTACACGAGTGGGCCGTGCAGGGATCGAACCTGCGACCCGCTGATTAAGAGTCAGGCTCTCTTGCGCTGTTAGGCCATGTTTTTACTGCACCAACCACGGGCCAGTAGCGGCGTGGGCAGCCAGTGGGCAGCACGAAGACTGACTTGGGCAGTGTATGGAGCGCTCCTGGTCCCGGCCGCCAGGCCCAGATGGGAACGGTGACACTGCCTTGCTTGTTCGTGACAGAGAAATTGGATGCCGGTCCCCCGGGGAGGGGCCGACCCCCGGCCCCCCTCATATCTAGCAAACCCCACCTCGAAAAATCGAAAATATTTTTTGGCGAAAAAGCCCGGGTAGGAGCCGTTTTAAGCACTCTGGATTCTAGACCGGTACCCTACCCCTCACGCGGGCTGAAGTGTCAGAAATCGGGTCGTGGGAGGGGGTTTTTGAGCAAGAACGCGATGTTTTAAACGCGGATTGTTCTGGAGCGCTGCCTGTATCGTCTCAAGCGCGGCGGTTACCTCACAACCGTTGTCAAGACGGACCGTACGTACTCAGGACGAAAACGAAAACCGCATCGCCCAGAAAACGTCTGGACGCTCACCAACCAGGGCGCTAAGGAAGTGGGGATCCGCTTTAATTTTGATAAAAACAACGCTCGCCTCTCGGGGGACGATGTCTTCTCCCATCCCCTGCTTATACCGGAGTTCTATGTGGCGCTCCGGCTTGCAGAGCGCGCGGGTGAATTCGAAATTCTTGAGTGGCTGGGTGACGGCGCGTGCGAGCTTGAAGCTGCGGTAATGCCCAGCGCGGAACGGAGCGTCACCGATGGAAACCGAATGCCAGCTTCACGGTCGCAAACGACATACATGAGGCCCCGTGTTTTCTCGAAGTTGACCGAAATACTGATACCGCTTGAAACCACGAGCGAGCGTCGACGCAGTTGGTGGGGAGGGAAAGTTCGCGACTATACCGCCTACTGGATTGCGAACCGGTGCCCTCCCATGTCGGTGCTCGTGGTTGCCGGGAGCGAGAAGCGGTGAGACGCTCTTCGGAGCAACACGTGCGCTCTTGATCCTCCAAGGCTTCGGGACCACGAATAACGCTTATACGCCACGTTTTCCTGGCGAGCCCTCGAGGCAGGGAATCGACGAAAAAGACGCCTTGACTGGCTGGTCAATACCCCCCTTTTGGGGGGTACACTTCACCCTCCACACATTGAGGGGGTACCGACGCCGCCATGGGTTCCCGCAAGGGCGCTGGGAAAAGGGTACAATCCCCTTGCCACAGCCCGGCAGCTGTGCCACGATTCGCGTCGTTCGACGTCCTTTCTCAGGAGGGAGCCGATGAGAAAGCCACACCTTTTCCCCGCCGCTGTTGGGCCGCTCTTTTTTGTAGCGCTGTCACCACCGGTATCTCTCGCTCAAGTTACCGACACGACAACGCTCCTCCCCTGGCCTTACGTCACGCTGTCAACATCAGGAGTGGTAGCCTTATGATTAAGTCGGCGCTGTCTGATTTTACCGAACGCCTGCATTTAGGGAGCCTGTTTCTGGCGCTCGTACTGTGCATATTGGCTGTAGCGCTCGCGCGACCTGCACTGTCACAGGTATGCACGGGAAGCTGTGAGGCCGATCTTCTAACCGCCGACGGTCGAAAAAACATCGAGAAGTATGTGAAGAAGCTGTCCTCGGACTGGGGGCGGTGCAGCAAACGGGTGCAGGAAACCTGCAACTGCCCGACGCCGAAGGCCGATAAGCTGGGCAGTTCACTGGACGCGTTGTGCGTCGAGCGACTGCGCTGCGAACTCAGCACGTTGGTCGAAGGGAAGCTCGGCGAGCAATGGGATGAAGACGTGCAGTGCTACTACGGCACCGGTTTGTCCAAGTGCACCAGCCTTGTCGTCAAGAAAAGCGCCAGGCGTGCGGCCAAGTACTTCAATCGCATGTCGAAGGGCAAACAGGATAAAAACATCCGCGACACCGAGGTATGCCGCAAGGCCCTGGTGAAGCGCTGTGGACCGCAGGCGTTGGATGGTGGCCCCTGCCTTGCCGGGTCGGAGGTTTACGGCAGGGTGACGCTGGTCGATGACTGCAACGAACTTGTGAGCAAGCCTACCCTTGAAGAGATGGAGGCAGCGGCGCAAGCAGTCGTGCAGGCGCTCATCGACGAAGGCGCGACACCGGAAGAACTATGGGAGGGGGGATCGGCTGCCCTGGAGGGCGGCCAGCGCTACGAGCTCGCGCTTGGCTGTTCGATCGCTGGTAGCGGCGGGTCGGCTGTACGCGGTAGCGGAAGTCCTCCGGTGTGTCAGGACCCAGCCGCGTATTGTACGGGTTCGTTTCCCGCTCACTGGCCGCCATACGATAGGACCGTCGACTACTGCGGCAGGGGCAATTCGAATAACTTGGCGTTCATAGGCAGAAAAGGGACCAGCGACTGCCTTAATTGCGAGTGCTACAAGCACGACTATTGCTACGGCGACCTGGTAACGGACAGATGCCTGGACGACAGTTCCTTCGCTTGTCCCTTTTTTACGCCCCAGCACTTGTCTTGCGACCAACCCTTTTTTAGCACGTATTACGGCACTTGCTCTACGTTGGCCGACGAGTGTACGAGCAAGGATCCTTTTGTAATCGCGACCGCTGAAGTTCTGCTAGGAAAGAACCTTGACGATCCACAGTGCCAGGCCGACGATCTCTGCACGGCGGAAGAGTGCGACAGCGACAGCCGGTGTTGTTCGTCATCGGTGGCTGCAGAAGAAATTCCACTGTTGGTATCGATATTCACAAACGCAATTCCGACGTGTAAAAATGGAAAAGACGATGACTGTGACGGCCTGGCTGACTGCGACGACGACGACTGCAAGTTAAGCTCGGAGTGTCAGCGGTGTGGTAACGGGCAGTGTGACGTAATCCTGCTCGGCGGGATAATTAAGGAGTTAGAGACGTGCTCGAACTGCCCGCAGGATTGTGCGCGACCGGAGGTATGCAGCGACGCCCACACCGACGACGACTGCGACTTGCTGTACGGCTGCGATGACCCCGACTGCGTTGGTGATCCCGTATGCCCCGTCGTGACGACCACTCTGCCACCGACCACGACCACGCTGCCGCCAACGACGACGACTACCGTGGCGCCGCCAACGACGACGACTACCGTGGCGCCGCCAACGACGACGACTACCGTGGCGCCGCCAACGACGACGACTACCGTGGCGCCGCCAACGACGACGACTACCGTGGCGCCGCCAACGACGACGACTACCGTGGCGCCGCCGACGACGACCACGACTTTGCCGCCGCCGGCGGTTGATCAGAAGCTGTTCGACGTTTTTGGTGCGGCCGGCGACAGTTTCGGGTGGTCGGTATCTATAAGCGCTAACACGGCGCTGGTGGGGGCTAGAGGGGATGACTGCA
>JACNKC010000068.1:0-7151 GCA_014382245.1 Pseudomonadota bacterium
GGCCGTAGCCCGGCGGCGTCGAGCCGCTGCAGGTACTGCCGCCAACGCTCAAGCGGCCAGCGCTCGCCCGCGCGGCCGCTGCTGCAACCCGGGTAAAGGGCCAGTTCGGGGCAGCCGGCCTGGCTGTACATCTCCGAGGCGCGCAGGAGAGCGGCGGGGTCCAGGTGCAGGCCCAGGAGCTCGCGCTCAACGGCCGTGTGGATGCCCAGCGGAGACAGCAGCTCCAAAAAACGCAGGACGCGGTTCTCCCAACTGTCGCGCAGGCTTACCCGCTGGTTCATGAACAGGTAATTGCACTCGCTGCCGTCTTTGCGTGAGTAGCCAACGCGCAAGGGAGCGCCACTCATCCAGGCAAGCAGCCCGCTCTTGAGCCTGCCATGAAAGTCGATGACGACTTCGTAGCCGCCGGCCCTGAGCTCGCGCCTGAAGCGTTTTATTTCGGCCCAGGCCCTACCGACACCGGCGTTGAGCTCGGAGCGACGCAACACGTGAAAGCGGTCGATAGCCGGGTGCCCCTCTAGAACGGACAGCACGCGGTCCTCTACCGCCCAGGCCACCGTGGCTGCAGGACGGGCTTCGCGCAGCCGTTTAATGGCCGGGCACACGCGCAGACAGTCACCCACCGCGCCAAGGCGGACCACCAGTATTCGGGCCCCGGGATCGCTGAGTGCTGCACGGTCCACGACCGGCTCTATATCACGGACGCCCGCTATATCACGAAAGTAGTACCGGCCTGCCCGCGGGCCGCTTATTAAATCCATGTCGTTGAAGAGCAGGCCCTTGCCTTTGTACAAGTGTGGGGCGGCGACGGCACGAAACTGAGGGGGAACGAAGCCGGCGCCACGGGAGAGAAAAATGAAAGCAGTCAAGCAACCCGCAGGATTCCCCCGAGCCGCTAGTCCAGGTGCCGACCTGCTGGCCGTCGGGCTTCTGCTGGCAGGCCTTCTTGCCCTGCCCACGCAATCTTACGGCCACCAGAGGCTCGTGACCGGGCCGCTGGCCATGAAGCCTGCACCCTCGGCCCGAGCGCCCTTCGAGCCGAACGCCCGAGACCTGGCCCGCCTGCGTTTCCTTCTCCTGCGCCTCGAACAGGAACACGACCAGCGGACCGCCAGGCGGCTGTACTCGCGAACCGATGACCTTTCCATATATTTCGACACCGCTCCCCGGCCGACCAGCGAAGGCGAAAACAAGTGAAGCCGCCGGTGATAACGCAGGCCCGGCTCTTGCCCTTACACGGCCTGCTCGCACTGCTGCTTGCCAGCGTAGTGCCCGCCCAGCAGTCCTTCCCGACACCGGGCGGGGCCTCGGGCTCGCAGACCGGCGACGGCTCGGCGCCTTTCGCGGCCCTGGCCGCCGATCCCACGGCCGACCTTTTTACCGGCTCGGCCACCGTGGGCCTGCCCATCACCGTGCCGCCTGGCCGGGGTGATCTCACACCCAGCCTTGGCCTGGCCTACAACAGCGCGGCCTCCTCGTCGCCGGGCGGCGCCTGGGGCCGGGGCTGGGGTCTGCCAACGGCAAGGATCAAGCGGTCAACAAGGTTCGGGGTGCCCCGTTACGACGGCAGCGACACCTTCGTGCTTGAACTGGGTGGAGCCGCCATAGAGCTGACCCACGAGCAGGGCCAGTTGTACCGGCCCGCCAGGAACGAGTCGGCGCTGCGGGCCGGCTGGGACCAGGCCGCCAACCGCTGGAAGGTATTCGACCCCAGCGGACTGCTGCACTGGTTTGCCGCCGGCACAGGTCCCGACACCGGCCAGCCCGATCAAACGTTCTCCTGGGTAATCGAAAAGACCGAGAACCTGTTCGGAAACACGATCGAGTACCAGTGGCAGGCCTTCGGGTCGGGCGAGCTGCTGCCCACGGCCGTGCTCTACGGCGGCAACCAGCAGATAGCCAACTTCATAGAAGTCGCGTTCGATTACCTCCCGCGCGTGTACCCCACCCTGCCGCGGGCCGACTACGGCGCCGGCTTCCGCCGCGAGTTCAGCCAGCTGCTCGACTCGATCGTCACCAGCGTAAATGGCCGGCAGGTACGTCGTTACAGTCTGACCCACGCCGTTGATGCCGTGACCGGCGCGGCCCTGCTGCAGACTGTGAGCCTGGACGGCTACGGCCTGCAGGCACAGGACGACGTATCAATGCCTCCGGCAGTGTTCCAGTACTCGCCTACACTGCAGACCGGCTGGCCGCTGGGCGGCCTTGAACAGCGCGCCGATTACGCCATCAGTTTTAACGGACCCAACCGCATCCGCGACCCACGCGGACAGCCGACCCTCGAACTGCTGGACATGACAGGCGACGGCCTCGTGGACCAACTCGAGACCCGCGGCGACGAGGTCACCCTGCGTCGCGGCAACGGCCGCGGCTTTGATCCCCTGGTCGACTGGCCATCTCCCACTCTGAACAACATAAGGGACATCGACCAGGCCTCGAACATACAGCACAACATTTTTGACCTCGACGGTGACGGCCTGCCCGACTACGTGGAGGCCGACGAGGCCAACATCTGCAGCGGCCCGGGTCAGCCGACCGCCTGGTGCCTGCACCGCAACACCGGCAACGGCTTTGCGCTGGAGCCCATGACCTGGTCTGCGCCCAGCTTCGACATCCGCCAGGCCGACGCCAACGGCGACCGCGTACACGTTGATATCGTGGACCTAAACAGCGACGGCCTGCCCGATTGGGTGGCCAGCTGGCCGTGGAGTGCAGCCAATCCCTGGTGGACCGTGCACTGGAACACGGGCTCGGGTTTTTCAGCAGTGCCATCGCAGTTCGCCGCTCCGGGGGCCTGGATCATGCAACGCCACAGCGCGGGCGACAAGGGCTACCTGGTCAGCGGACTTATGGACATAAACGGCGACGGCCTGCCTGATTTCGTTAATGCGGCGCCCAGCACCTGGCCCAACGCGACGGGAAACTACTCGCCGCAGGAGATGTCCGAGCAGCACTGGCTGGTCTACTTCAACACTGGCAGCGGCTTCGAAAGCCAGGCTCGCAGCTGGGGGCCCGGCGGCGGCGTTACCACCGAGCCGCTACTGGCCAACTACATCAGCCACAACCAGTTGCTGTCCAACTCGGTGCACAGCAGCTCCACTGCTTCGCAGGAGCTGGTCGACATAACCGGCGATGGCCTGCCCGACCTGGTGGCGCCCATAACCGGTAGCGGGCAAGCACACCTCGAAGTACTGCTCTGCATCAACGGCGAGGCGGCCTGCCAGGTCGACCCCTTCAACGTGGTTACCCCGCCGGTCTGCTGCCTGAACAACTACCTGTTCGTGAACAATGGATCCGGGTTCTCCGACCCACAGCCGCTTGCCTGGTGGAGCGATAGCGGTCGCCTGCGTCTTGTCTCCACGCCCCCCGCGGTACCCGCCCCTTCGCCGCAGTTGAACCACGACCTGCTCGACTTTGACGGTGACGGCCTGATCGACCTGGTCGAACTGCACCGCCAACCCGACGGCAGCAACCTCTGGCAGGTTCACCTCAACCCGGCTTCGCCGGGGGCCGGCTGGTCAGCCACCCCCGATCACCTGCGCGCCCGTCCGGGAGTGATGGTAGCCATGGAAAACGGCGTTGGCGGAGTCACCCAGCTCGAGTACAGCCCGGTCTCCATGCAGGACGACCAGGCCTGCCAGTACGACGCCCAGGGCAACCGGCTGTCGGGCAAGTGCCTGCCCTTTCCCTGGTGGACTCTTACCCGGCGTACACTGCTCGACGTAATCGACACCGACAATGACCCGGTAGTAAGCGACTGGGCCTACCAGGGAGCCAGCTGGGATCCGGTGGAACGCGAGTTCCAGGGGTTTTCGGAGGCAGTAGCCGTCAACCCCGCCGGCATCGCCAAGTTCACCTGGTTTCACCAGGACCCTGTACGCAGGGGTAAAAGCTACAGCAGCGCCCGCCTGGGCAACCCGCCCTGCCTGCCCGGTAGCAACTGCAACCCCTGGGATTACCAACTCGACCGCAACGACACTACCTGGGCCGACCCCGATGACGTGCTTTCGGGCAGCGTGCCGCTGGCCCCCGTGTCGCAGACCAGGACGCCATGGCGGTGGGACGGCTCATGTGGGCAGCCGGCCTGCCCGCTCAACGAGCTCGCGCTCACCACCACCTGGCAGTACGACCAGTGGGGCAACGAGACACGACGCACGAGCAGCTCACCCTCCATCCCGGCTGCCGTAAGCACGGCCGAGTACGCAGAGTTTCCCGGACCCAACCCAAGCACCCTTGACGGCAGGCTTATTGTCACGCGCCCGTTGCGGCTGCAGGTGTTCCAGGACGACATACCCGGCGACGGTGCCAACGGGGTGCCACTGACCGAAACGACCTGGCAGTACGGCCCCAACTCCGAGGTCCTCTCCGAATCCCACTGCCTGGAGCCAGGCACCACCGGCTGCACGCGCTGGTCAACAACCGGCTACGGCTACACCTCCGACGGCCTGCTCTCGCGCGAGACCTCTCCCACGGGTTCGCGGCGCACGCTTGTCTACGGCGGCAGCGAAAAGCTCTATCCCTCCAGCGAAACGGTGGCCGACGGTACAAGCCTCTACAACGTATACGACCCCGGCACGGGCAAGCTCGTGCAGGCGACCGCGAGCGACGGGCGCACGAGCCGCACCGAGTACGACGGACTCGGACGACCACTGAGA
This sequence comes from Pseudomonadota bacterium, assembly GCA_014382245.1. Taxonomy (GTDB): domain Bacteria; phylum Desulfobacterota; class Binatia; order UBA1149; family UBA1149; genus UBA1149. Next base: position 4,656 of record JACNKC010000068.1, read on the forward strand.
AGCTGGAGCTCCGGCTTCACTATAACCGGGCCTCCCGAATCCACGGTTAGCTACACCGAGCCGGTGGCCGAGTGCGACCAGGAAGGCCAGTGCACGGGCGAGCGAGGAAACGTACTCGCCCAGGCTTGGAGGCAACCGAGCGTAATCGCCTTTTACGACGGGCTGGGCCGCGAAGTGGCAACCCGCACCGAGACAGACAGGATTGACAGCCAGCCCACAGCTGGGCTGATCAGCGGACTGAAAACCTACGATACCAGCGGCCGGGTCACAGCCGAGGCACTGCCGTTCGAAGAGAGCCTGGGCAATTCGGCCGCCCTGCTCTCGCTCGACCTGAGCTTCGCCGACACCGACCCCGACACGCACAGCCAGTGGTTCTACAATCCGGTGACAGGCAGCCTGCTCGCAACCGTCCTGCCAGGTGGCGAAACCACGTTCCACGAGCGTTCTGTGGCGGGCGTGCGCGCTGCAATCGACGCCAATATGATAGCTGGGGCGCTGCCCGGCCACGCGACCCTCGACTACCTCGACGCGCTCGGCCAGGTGACCAGGACCGAGGCCTGTGCCCGCCTGCCCGACCTCGACGCCGGCCAGTCCTGCTCTGACCAGGACCTGCTGGCGCGCAGCGACGTGGTCTACGACGCGCTTGGACGGGTTACCGAGCGATGGCTGTGGAAGCTGGAGAGCCAGCCCTTCGAGGCGGTGCTCTACGAGACCAACTGCTACGACGGACAGGGGCAGCTGGTAGCCCGATCCGAGCTGGACGCGGGTTCCGGGCAGCAGCCCGGCACCTGGCTCTACCAGCGCGATGACGAGGGGCGCGTGCAGTCCTTTGTCGACCCGGTAAACGAAGGTGCCACCCTGTCGGCCAGGCGCGGGGTCGTTGTAACCAGCTACGACAAGGCCGGCCGTGTACGCAAGCGCAAGGGCGGCAGCCGCGCCGACAAGATCAAGCAGACCTACCGCTACACCAGGGCCGGCAAGCCCGGCGAGGGACTGGTAGAGCGGGTCAAGTCGATACGCGGAGATTCCAAGGTGAGCCGCAGGTTCACCTACAACAACCTGGGCCTGGTCGCCAGCGAATACGTCTATCTTCGTACAGGTCGCGCCAGGTCACGCCACACGACTACCTACCAGTACGACCAGTCGGGCCGCATGCTGTCGGTGGACTACCCACTTGCCGACTCCGCGGGCCACCTTGCCACCGAACAACTGGTGACCAGTTACGATGACCTGGGTCGCCCGGTGGGTCTCAGCCTGGGTGGCCAGCCACTGGTGACCGCTGTCGACTACGACGCATGGGGCCGAATCAACAGGCTGGACTACGGCAACGGGCTGAGCGACCACCAGGAGTACCTGCCGCAGTCTGAAAACGGTTACCTGCGCTGCCTGCGTACCAGCCCGAGCGCATTCCACCAGTCCGGGGCGTCGGCCTGCGGTTCTTCGGGTTCCGACCTGCGCGCGGTCGAGATAACCCAGCGCGACGAGCTCGGCCGCGTGCTCGAACGCGTCGACCACCTGCAGCAGGACGAACTCGACGAAAGCCTGCGGGTGGGCTCGGCCGGACCGGTGACGGGCGACGGCGGCTACGACAGGCTGGGTCGCCTGGTCGAGATCACCTACCAGCAGTCAACCGCGTTCAGTCGCACCGAGCACTACGCCTACGACTCGCTTGGCAACATGGTGCTGTCCGACGGACAGGTCTTCGGCTACGACCCGGCCCATCCCCACCGCCTGGTCAATGCCGGCGGGATCCCTCTTTACTGGGACGCCAACGGCCGTCGCACGGGCAAGGGTTACTCGAGCCTCAGCTGGGACCTGGAGGGTCATCTCGCCTCGAGCACGTCGGAGACAGGCTCCGAAGTCAGCTACGCGCTCGACGAAGCTGGTGCGCGCGTGGGCAGGTACGAAGTTGCCACCGCCACCTGGTCGCACGTGTACTCTACCCACGGCGCGGGCGCGCTGTTTGAAATAGAAGACGACCAGCTGGTCCGCTACTTTCGCCTGGCAGGCCGCCTGGTGGCGGCCGACCGCATAGCCGCGCCGTCGGACCTGTCGCTGGCTCGCTACACGCAGCCGGGAAACCAGCCCGACTGGCCGCCCGCGGGCACGACAGTTTATTACCACGCCGACTACCTGGGCTCGACCCGCCTTGTCACCGACCAGGCCGGCGACCCGCTGCGCTACCTGCGCCACGACGCCTGGGGCGAAACCCTGGCCGTCTACCAGGTCCAGCCCGACGGCAGCGTCCAGGCCCAGTTGATCACCGGGTCGGGCAACCGATGGGGCTTTACCGGTCAGCGCGACGAACCCGGCCAGGGCCTGGTCGACTTCGGGCGGCGCTGGTACGACCCGGCCACGCGGCAGTTCCTGTCGCCCGACCCGGAGGGCCAGTTTGCCAACCCGCGCGCCTACGGCCCCTGGGATCCGCTTAACGGCACCGACCCCGACGGCGGATTTTTCTTCCCCGGCCTGCCCCTCGCACTGAACTGGGCGCTT